>NZ_JACVVG010000023.1:0-78042 GCF_016647875.1 Pseudomonas sp. S36
CCGCGAAGCAAACAGCGCGGTGTATGGCACCGGCTTTGCCGGTGTTCGCGGGTAAACCCGCTCCCACAGTGATTGCGCCAACTTTGAGATCTTGTGGAAGACAGTTGCACCCACAGGTTTCTGTTGAGTCAAAATGGCGTGACGGGCCGTGAAGCGGCCCATCACCCCATACCCTGCAGCACATCCCGCACCCGATCCAGCGCCGGGTCGATGTCCAGCAGGTCAATAGCCCCAAAACCCATCATCAACCCGGCCCTCACCGGCATTTCACTGAAGAACGGCGCCAGCGAGTACAACCCCACACCCGCAGTGTTCGCCAGCCTGGTCAGCCGTTCCACATCGACCCCAGGGCGCGCCAGTGCGCTTAGGTGCAAACCCGCGTGGGCGGGTATTGCGCCCAACCAAGGCGCAAGGTCGCCCTCCAGCCGTGCCAGAATGCGCTCACGCCGGGCGCTGTACACCTCATGGCAACGGCGGATGTGCTTGTTCAGGTGCCCTTGCCCCACAAAGCGCGCCAATGCCCATTGCAAAAGTGTGGGGCTGTGCCAGTCGCTCAGCTGCTTGGCCACGCAGGCGGCGTGCAGTACCGCCGCTGGCAGCACGGCGTAACCCAGGCGCAGTTCAGGCAACAAGGTTTTCGAGAACGTGCCCACGTAGGCCACCACCCCGTGCTGGTCCAGGCGCTGCAGCGCATGGGCGGCAGGGCCGTGGTAGCGGAACTCGCAGTCGTAGTCGTCTTCGATGATCAGCGCGCCCAGCGTGGCCGCACGTGCCAGCAGCGCATGCCGGCGTGCCTCGCTCATCGGTACGCCCAGTGGGAACTGGTGCGAAGGGGTGACGTAGATCAGCTGGGTGCCTTCGGCGATCTGCTCCACGCACAAGCCTTGCTCATCCACCGCCACCGACTGCACCCGTGCGCCCAAGGCCAGAAACAGCTGCCGCGCCGGTGGGTAGCCTGGGTCTTCCATGGCCACCTGGCAACCCGGTTCCACCAGCACCCGGGCGATCAGGTCCAGCGCCTGCTGGGCGCCGTTGCACACCAGCACATCGTCGGCCGAGCAGTGCACGCCGCGGGCATAGGCGATGTGGTGGGCGATGACCTCTCGCAGCTCTTGCAGGCCCTGGGCGGGGAACTGCCGCTGTGCATGGCGCTGGCAGCGCCGCGCCGCGTCGTTCAGGCAACTGCGCCACTGGTCGAACGGGAACTGGGCCTTGCTTGAGGCACCGCCGACGAAATCATAGCGCACAGGTTGCTGCGGGCGCTGGCCCAGCACCGTGGCGCGTTGTTGCCAGCGCTGCAGCGAGGCACTGCCGGCCAGGGCGATGGGGCTGGCCTCGGCCGCGCGGTTTGGCTGGCGTGGGGTAATGAAGGTGCCACGGCCCACCACACCGCTGAGCAGGTTATCGTAGGTGAGGCGTGAGTAGGCTTCGGCCACGGTCTTGCGGGACACGCCCAGTTGGACTGCCAGCAAGCGGCTGGGCGGCAACTGGCTGCCTGCCGCCAAATGGCCACTGTCGATGCTGGCGCGCAGCTGCCGGTAAAGCTGGTCGGCCAGGCCTTTGCGGCCTTCTAGGCGGATGTGCAGTTCCATGGTGCGATCCGGTGCGGAGGGCCGCTCAGGATAGCGGATTTGCCGCCGCTGATGCGCTGGCCGTTCACAGCCGGGCGGTACTGACCGTGATGTAGCGCTTGTCGGGCAGCAGGATGCGGATCATGGTCTCGTCCGCAGGTGCGTGGCGGTTGCGTTTGATCGACACACCCTCCAGCGCCACGGCTTTCATGTGCTGGGTGATCGCCCGCCCGCTGGCATCGAAAAATGCCTCGCTGGCGAGCAGTTCGATCCGTTCGATCAGCTGCCGCGTGCGTTCATCGGTGGCACAGAAAAACAGCACCCCGGACAAATGCGGGTCATCCTCCGGGTTGCTGAGGTCGTGAGCCAGCAATTCGCAAAGGCTGCTGCGCAACTGGGCGATGGTCGGTGGGTAGGGGGGCATGGGCGGCTTCCTCGGGTGCTCAATCCAAGCCGATCATGTTTTCTCCAGGCAAGGCTAACAAGTAAGACGTTTCTGATACTGCGCTAGGAAGCTTCCTAATCTGACAGTCGTGAACGCGCCACGGCCTAGGCCAACGGTGCTTCAGTGCCTGTCAGATCAAGTGCCGCCTCGACGATTTCCACCCAATGCCGCACGGGCGTGCGCCGGGCACCGCCCAGGTGCACCTGGCAGCCGATGTTGGCGGTGGCGATCAGCTGCGGGTTGCCGCTTTCCAGGGCATCCAGCTTGTTGTCGCGCAGTTGCAGTGCCAACGCCGGCTGTGTGAGCGAGTAGGTACCCGCCGAGCCACAGCACAGGTGGCCGTCTGGCACGCTGGTCAGGCTGAAGCCCAGCCGCAGCAACAGGGCTTCCACCGCGCCGCCCAGCTTCAATGCATGCTGCAGGGTGCACGGGCAGTGAAAGGCCAGGCGCTGCCCGGTGTTTACCTGCAGTTGTTCGACCGGTTCGTTGGCCACCACCTCCACCAGGTCGCGGCACAGGCCACTGACCGTGGCCGCTTTATCGGCGTAGGCCGGGTCGCCTGCCAGCAGGTGCCCATACTCACGTACAAAAGCGCCGCAGCCGCTGGCGGTGATGCCGATGGCCTCGGCACCGGCGGCGATTGCCGGCCACCAGGCATCGATGTTGCGTCGTGCACGCTGCAGGCCCCGCTGCTGGGCGTCCAGGTGATAATCGACCGCGCCGCAGCAACCCGCCTGTGGCGTGGTTGCAATGCTGATACCCAGGCGGTCCAGCAGGCGAGCGGCAGCCGCGTTGGTCGCCGGCGACAGGGCGGGTTGCACGCAGCCTTCGGGCAGCAGCACCTGCCGCGTGTGCCGCGCGGTGGGGCGCGGGCCAGGGGCCGGCTGGTGCGCCGGCAGCTTGTTCCTCACGGCGAGCGGCAGCAACGGGCGCAACACCTGGCCGCTGCGCAACACTGCCTTGAACAGCCCCGGGCGTGGCAGCACGGCACGCAGGCCTTGGCGTAGCAGGCGCTGACCCAGTGGGCGAGGGATCTGCCGCGCGGCGAACCCCCGGCCAATGTCCAGCAGGTCATGGTACTTCACCCCCGATGGGCAGGTGGTTTCACAGCTGCGGCAGGACAGGCAACGGTCCAGGTGCAACTGGGTACTGGCGGTGACCACCTGGCCTTCGAGCATCTGCTTGATCAGGTAGATCCGCCCGCGCGGGCTGTCCAGCTCATCCCCCAGCAACTGGTAGGTCGGGCAGGTGGCGGTGCAGAAGCCGCAGTGCACGCAGGACCGTAGAATGCTGTCGGCTTCGTCGGCGCGGTCCAGGGCACGGGCGTGTTTGCTGAGCGTGGTCTGCATGGTCTGGCCTCACAGGTCCGGGTAGAGACGGCCGGGGTTGAACACCCGCTTGGGGTCCATCTGGTGCTTGAGTGCACGGTGGTAGCGCATCAGCGCTTCTGGCAAAGGCGGGCTGTCGTGCACACCGGTGCCATGGCAAGTCGCATGGCCACCGGCCTGCTCGGCAATGGGGTGGATACTGTGGGCGTCTGCGGCGCACTTCAGCCAGCGCTGCGCGCCACCCCAGTCGAGCAGCTGCCTGCCGGGCAAGGGCAGGTCGCCTGTGGCAATCGGCAATGACAGGCGCCAGAGCGGCTCGGCACCTGCGAAAAAGGCCAGGCGCTGCTCGCGCAGCTCGGCCCAGAAACCGCCGTCTGCCACTTCGCCGCCCAGGCGCATGCGTGCCGACTGCACCGACCCTTCACCGCCTTCCAGGCGCAACCACAGGGCATCACCGTCATGGCAGGCGGCGCTGATCGGCAACGGCTGCTGGCCCCAGCGCAGCAGTTCGGCCAGGGCCTGTTGGCGGCTCATCGGCAGGCACAGGCTAAGGCACTGGCGCGGCCGGGGGAGCACTTTCAACGACACTTCGGTCAACACGCCCAGGCAGCCGAAACTGCCGGCCAGCAGCCGTGACACATCGTAGCCCGCGACATTCTTCATGACCTCGCCGCCAAAGCGCAGCAACGTGCCGTGGCCGGTGATCACCCGCGTGCCCAGCACGTAGTCACGCACCGAACCTGCCCAGGGCCGCCTGGGCCCAGACAGCCCGGCAGCCACCATGCCACCCACGGTGGCCCCAGGGCCCAGATGCGGTGGCTCGCAGGGCAGCATCTGCCCGGCCTGGTGCAAAACTGCTTCGATTTCCTGCAGCGGCGTACCGGCGCGGGCGGTGATCACCAGCTCGGTGGGGTCGTAGCTGACGATGCCACGGTGGCAACGGGTATCCAGCACCTCGCCAACCACCGGGTTACCCAGCATCGCCTTGCTGCCGCTGCCTTGAATGGCCAATGGCGTCTCTGATTCCAATGCCTGGCACACCTGCTCCAGCAGGGCCTCGCTCATGTCCCGGTCAAGGCTCATCAGAACCGCTCCAGTTGCGGAAACGGCAATTGCCCGTGGTGCACGTGCAATGCGCCGAATTCAGCACAACGGTGCAGGGTAGGGATGTTCTTGCCAGGGTTCAGCAGGCCGCGGGGGTCGAAGGCCGCCTTCACTGCATGAAACAGGCGTAGCTCGTCGCTGTTGAATTGCGCGCACATCTGGTTGATCTTTTCCCGGCCGACCCCGTGCTCGCCGGTGATGCTGCCCCCCACCGCCACACAAAGCTCCAGAATTCTGCCGCCGAGGGTTTCAGCCTGTTCCAGCTCGCCGGGCAGGTTGGCATCGAACAGAATCAGCGGGTGCATGTTGCCGTCCCCGGCATGGAACACATTGGCCACCCGCAACCCGTGCTCGCAGGCCATTTCTTCAATGCGCTTGAGCACGTGGGCCAGTTGCCGGCGCGGGATGGTGCCATCCATGCAGTAGTAGTCTGGCGACAGCCGCCCCACAGCCGGAAACGCATTCTTGCGCCCCGCCCAGAAGCGTACCCGCTCAGCCTCGTCACGGGCCAGGCGCACCTCCCGTGCGCCGGCCTGTGCCAGCACTGCCGCCACCCGCTCGCAGTCGTCCTGCACATCGGCTTCCACGCCATCGAGTTCGCACAGCAGCATGGCTGCTGCATCTACCGGGTAGCCGGCGTGAATGAAGTCCTCCGCAGCCCGAATGGCCAGGTTGTCCATCATCTCCAGCCCACCTGGAATGATCCCTGCGGCAATGATGTGCGCCACAGCGCGCCCCGCGTCTTCGACGCACTCGAAGCTGGCCAGCAGCACCCGCGCCACCTGCGGTTTGGGCAGCAGCCTCACGGTGACCTCGGTGACCACCCCAAGCATGCCTTCGGAGCCGGTGAACAGCGCCAGCAAGTCGAAACCTGGGCTGTCCAGGGCTTCGCTGCCCAGGGTCAGGTGTTCGCCCTCGATGGTCAGTATCTCGACCTTGAGCACGTTGTGTACGGTGAGCCCGTATTTGAGGCAATGCACACCCCCGGCGTTCTCCGCAACGTTGCCGCCAATGGAGCAGGCAATTTGCGAGGACGGATCGGGGGCGTAATACAGGCCATGGGGCGCGGCTGCCTGAGAGATGGCCAGGTTGCGGACACCCGGCTGCACCCGGGCAAAGCGGCCCTGCGGGTTAACCTCGAGAATGCGGTTGAGGCGCGCCATCACCAGAAGCACGCCTTTGGCCAAGGGCAGGGCGCCCCCGGACAACCCCGTCCCGGCACCGCGCGCCACGACCGGCACATTGCGCTGGTGACACAGCCTCAGCACGGTCTGGACCTGATCGGTCCGCTCCGGCAGCACCACCAGCAAAGGCAGCGTGCGGTAGGCCGACAGGCCGTCGCATTCGTAGGGTGTCAGGTCTTCTTCGCGGTGCAGCACCTGCAGATCGGGCATCGCTTGGGTAAGCGCGTCGCGCAGGCCTTCCCGGTCTACGGCAGGTAACACGCCGTCGATGCGTTCGTCGTAGAGCATCGTCATGAATGACTCGGTTCTTATTGTTATTGGGGGCAGGAAACGCCGCAAGCATAGCGATGCCGGCCAGACATCACGACCTTGTCACTTGGCCGGCACGCAGGCCCTCACTGCTGGGCGACCACGTCGTCCTGGGACAAAATGGCCTGGGCAAGCTCTTCATCGCTGGCCTGCAGGCCAGGGTGGTCCTTGCGCGCCTGTTGCAGGGCCGCCTCAACATAGGCGCCCCGGATCGCGCCACCGCTGGCAACGAATGCAGACAACTCGTCACGGGCGGGGATGATCCGTTTGTCGTCTTTGAAGGTTGAATACAGCGAGGCCGACACACCGGCCGAGGTGGCGATGTCGCGCCCGTCGACACGGGCCAGGGCCGCACCGGCAGGCACGAGAAGCAGCAGGGCAGGGACGAGCATAAGGTGGCGCATGTCGTGTTCTCCAATAGGGTGACGCCCAGGGAAAATGACCACTCACAGTTTATGAGGCCAACCCACCAAGGGTAGTTCCATTGCCGCGTCTGGCCACCCGAGACGGTGGCCTGATCCCTCAGGCCACGGCTGACGGCGCGCCCCTGCGATACAGCGGCCGTGGTGCGGCGGGTTGCTGGTCACAGTGCTTGTGGCCCGTCAGCGCAAAACCCGCCCGTTCAGCCAGGCGCTGGCTGGCCGCATTGTCAGCGGCGGTGGTGAGCCAGACCGGTGCCGCGACCGCGTCCAGCAGGCAAGTGAGTGCCTCACGCATCAGCCCCTGGCCCGCGCAGGCCTGGTTCACCCAATAGCCCACCTCATAGGCGCCGTCGCCAGGGGTCAGCCCAATGCAGCCGATAACCTCGCCACTGTCGGGCGCCAGCACGAAGTAGCGCTTTTCCTTGGTGGGCTCGTGGAATGTTTCGGCGCTGGTCTGCAGGTTGTCGCGCACTTCGTCCAGGGTCCAGTCAGGCTTGGCCCACTCCAGAAAAGGCTGATGCAGGGTGTAGCTGTGGAGCAGTGCCTGATGCACCTGTTGAGCGAATGCCGGGGCAGGGCGTACCAACAGGGTACGGGCCGTGCTCAGGGTTCGGGGGAGTGGGGGGTAAGGCATGTTGAGCCGTCCTTGCGCAGTGAAGACGGCATCTAAGCACAGCTTCATGACCGTTTGCACCGGGCCATTGACCAGACCGGTTGGCCCATGGTCTGCTCGCCCTTGCCCCAACCACCTCACGCTAGGATCGCGCCCATGGCCGAATACACGCTGCACTGCTTCGCCGAGTCTGGTAATGCCTACAAGGCTGCCCTCATGCTCGAACTCACCGGGCAAGACTGGCAGCCGGTTTTCGTCGATTTCTTCAACGGCCAGACCCGCGAACAGGCCTGGCGTGACGAAGTGAACGAGCAGGGTGAGGTACCGGTGCTGGAGCATGACGGTAAATCGCTCACCCAGTCGGCGCTGATTCTTGACTACCTCAGCCAGCGCACTGGCCAGTTCGGCCCGAAGAATGACGATGAGAAGCGCGAGATCTGGCGCTGGATGCTGTTCGACAACCACAAGTTCACCAGCTATTACGCAGCGCTGCGCTTTCTGTTCTGCCTGAAGAACACCGGTGAGACGGACGTGACCGGCTTTCTGCGCGAGCGCGCCACCGCCGCCTACCGCATCGTCGACGCGCACCTGGCGAAAACGCCGTTCATGGTCGGCGCTCGGCCGACCATTGCTGACCTGTCACTGGCAGGCTATGTGTTCATGCCCGAAGACACCGGCATCGACCTGGCGGCATTCACCCATATCGAGGCCTGGAAGGCGCGGCTGCAAGCACTGCCGGGCTGGAAGCACCCCTACGACCTGATGCCCCGCGCTGCTGCCTGAAACCAAGGCAGCCGCTACCCGTGCGGTGACGCCTTGGTGGCGTTGCCGCTGGCGTACTGCGGCTTGAGGTGCCCCTGGTCATCCAGCAGGTAGGCGTCCATCACTTCCCGCACCACCGGCCCTGCCACGCGGCCGCCTGCTTCGCCGTTTTCGATCATCACCGCCACCACCACGCTGGGGTGCTCGGCGGGTGCAAAGCCGACGAACAGGGCGTTGTCACGGTGACGCTCAAGGGTCTTGTTGCGGTTATAGCGCTCACCCTGCTTGATGGCGACCACCTGCGCCGTGCCGCTCTTGCCGGCGATGCGGTACTGGGCACCTGCCGCCGCCGCCCGGGCAATGCCGCGCGGGTCGTGCATGACCATCTGCATGCCCTGGCTGACCTGGTCCCAGGCGCGCCGGTCGCGCAGCACGATATCGGGCATGGGGTTGGGGTCTACCGGCGTGTCGCCGCCCACCGTCATGGCCAGGTGCGGGCGGTGCCACACCCCCTTGCTGGCCAGCAGGCTGGTGGCCTGCGCCAGTTGCAACGGCGTCACCTGCATGTAGCCCTGGCCAATCCCGAGAATCAGCGTTTCGCCCGGGAACCAGGCCTGGCGCCGGGTGGCCCGCTTCCACTGCGCCGAGGGCATCAGGCCGGACGATTCTTCGAACATGTCCAGCGAGACCTTCTGGCCCAGGCCGAATTCGGCCATGTAGTCGTGCAGGCGGTCGATGCCCAGCTTGTGTGCCAGGTCGTAGAAGTAGGTGTCGTTGGACCGCATGATCGCGGTGTACAGGTCTACCCAACCGTCACCGGTGCGGTTCCAGTTACGGTACTTGTGGTCGTAGTTGGGCAGCTCGTAATAGCCAGGGTCGAACACCCGGCTCCCCGGGGTGATCACGCCACTGTCCAGGCCCGCGATGGCCACCTCGGGCTTGACCGTGGAGCCTGGGGCATACAGCCCGCGCAGTACCCGGTTGAACAGGGGGCGGTCGATGGAATCGCGCAGCTCGGCATACTGCTTGAAGCTGATGCCCTTGACGAACAGGTTGGGGTCAAAGCTGGGGTTGCTGACCATCGCCAGTACATCGCCATTGGCCGGGTCCAGTACCACCACCGAGCCACGGCGATCACCCAGGGCCTTTTCCGCAGCCTGCTGCAAGTGGGCGTCCAGCGTCAGCACAATGTCCTGCCCCGGGGTCGGGTCCTTGTGGTTGAGTACCCGCATCACGCGGCCCTGGGCATTGGTTTCCACCTCTTCGTAGCCCACATGGCCGTGCAGCTGGCTTTCGTAGAAGTGCTCGATACCGGTCTTGCCGATCGACTGGGTGCCGCGGTATTCGGTGCTGTCGAGGGTCTTGGCTTCTTTTTCGTTGATGCGCCCCACATAGCCGACCGAGTGGGCGAAGTGCGCGCCCAGCGGGTATTCGCGGATGAACTGTGGTTCCACGTCCAGGCCCGGCAGGCGGAACTGGTTGACCGCCACCAGGGCAATCTGCTGCTCATCCAGCCCAACCATCAGTGTGACCGGCTCGAACGGCTTGCGACCGCGCCGCAGGTCCTTGTCGAACTGCTTGCGGTCTTCTTCGCCAAGGCCCAGCACCTGCGTCAGGGTATCGAGCACCTGGGCGGTGGCGCCGCCGGTACGTTCACGGGTCATGGTCAGGTCGAAGCTGGGCTTGTTGTCGGCCAGCACCACGCCGTTACGGTCGTAGATAAGCCCCCGCTCGGGGGCGATGGGCAGCACATGCACCCGGTTGTTCTCCGACACCGCGCTCTGCTGGGCATGCTGCAATACCTGCAGCACGTAGAGGCGCCCCACCAGCACGGCCACCAGGCTGAACACCAGGGCAGCGCAGGCCAACAGCCGACGGTTGACCAGGTTTTTCTCCTTGTCGTGGTCCTTGAGGGGGATCGGTTGCGGCATCGGCTTGGTCTGCTGGGGTACTGGGCGAAGGCGCGTGGCCTGCCGGGGCATGGGGGGCAGTGATGCTACGCAAGGCAAGGGCCACGCTCAAGGCGCCAGGCCCCGCCGCCCGCCCGGCCTGGCGTGCCACGCCCGCCAGCACAGGGCTGGCTGCAAGATGAAGATTTGTTCATTGGCGCCGGTGGCACCGGTACTGCGCGCACCTGCCATACCCACGCAAGCAGGTATACTCGCCGCCCGTTCTTCTACCCCGGAATATGCCAATGCGTCAGGTTTTACTCGTCGTCGATGTCCAGTCCACGTTCAGCCCGCCGGAATGGCTGGTGGATGGCCTGCGCGTGCTGTCGGCGAACATCCCGACCATTGCCTCGGTGGAGTTGCATGACGAGCAGGTAACGCCCTTCGAACGGCAGCTCGGCTGGCACCCCGCAGCCCAGGACGACAGCCTGATCGAGGCCGACCAGGTGTTCGTCAAGCATGGTTACGGGCAGAGCGCAGAGGCCATTGCCTACATCCGTCAGCTGGGCGTGGAGCGTGTGCTGGTGTGTGGCCTGCAAACCGACACCTGCGTGCTGGCGGCAGGCTTTGCCCTGTTCGACGCAGGGCTGATGCCGACGCTGGTTACCGACATGACGGTGGGCTCTTCCCTGGACCGCAGTGCGAAGATGGGGATCGCCTTGTGGCAACACCACTTTGGCCAGGTCACCACCTCGGCTGAAGTGCTGGCTGACCTTGCGGGTGAACGCCAGGGCTGAGCCAGCCGGCGAGGGTAGGGTGGCCGGGGTCAGGCCACGTCTACCAGCACGATCTCGCTGTCTTCCAGGGCGGTTACCCGCAGCACCGGCTCTTGTTCGATCGCCACGCCATCACGCGCCTTGGCCTGCACACCATTGACCTCCACCCGCCCTTTAGCCGGCACCAGGTAACCGCGGCGGGCCGTGTCGAAATGGTATTCGGCCGTTTCGCCGGCGCGCAGGGTGGCGGCTACCAACCGCGCGTCGGTGCGAATCTGCAAGCTGCCTTCGTCGCCCTCGCGGCCACTGGCCAGGGTGACGAAGCCCTCACCGCGCTCGCCTTTGGGGAATGGCCGGGTGCCCCAGGCCGGGGCATCACCGGTGCGCTCGGGGATGATCCAGATCTGGAAGATGCGCGTGTCCACCGCTTCGCGGTTGTACTCGCTGTGCACGATGCCAGTGCCGGCACTCATCACCTGCACGTCACCCGCTTCGGTTCGGCCCTTGTTGCCCAGGCTGTCCTGATGGCTGATGGCCCCTTCTCGCACATAGGTGATGATTTCCATATCCCGGTGCGGGTGTGGCGGGAAGCCACTGCCTGCCGCGATCAGGTCGTCGTTCCAGACCCGCAGGTTGCCCCAGTGCATCCGTGCAGGGTCGTGGTACTCGGCGAACGAGAAGTGGTGATGGGCGTCAAGCCAGCCGTGGTTGGCATGGCCCAGGCTTTCGAAAGGTCGCAGTTGCAGCATGATCGGGTTCCTCGGTGAGGTTGGAATGGCACCATCATGCGTCATTCAAGTATCGAAAATAAGTGTAAATATTGGCTTTATACAATCTATGTAGTCGATATTTTTATGTGGAAGGATTTATGCGCTTCATCGCCTAATGCACTGATCCGCAAGCAATTGCTGGTAGTTTTTGCGTGCAGCGGCGAACATTGGCAGCTGTTTTTGCCAGACAACGGAGTGACCGTGGCCAACGAGCAACCCCAGGCCCTCGCCGAACTGATCCCACCCGCCCAGTTGCCCTGGTTCCGGCGCCTGGTGGCCCGCTTGCTGGGCCGCGGGCTCACCGGCCTGCAGGCGCAGCACCGCCATTCGGTGGAGTATGGCCGCGCTGAAGGCTACGAGGCCGGGCGGCAAGTGCTGGTCATCCGTGATTGCCGGTCCGACCTGCCGGCGGTCCCTGGCCAGGACGATAACCTGTTCGACGATTGGCGCCTGCCCTTGACTGCAGCGCTGAAGAAACGGTTCAAGGCCGATGTCGCCCAGCGCATGCCGGCCCACTCACAACCCAGTGCCGCACAGTGGAAGCTGATTTTCAGCGACACGCCATCCACGTGCGTGGTGGCCGGGGCGGGCGCGGGCAAGAGTACCTCCCTGGTGCTGCGCATCCTGTTGCTGCGCCATTACCTGGGTTATGAGCTGGACGCGATGACCGTGGTCACCTTCACCCGCGAGTCGCGCAAGGATTTCATCAAGCGCCTGCTGCAGGTGTTTGCCTTGTGGCAGATCAACCTGCTGCCGGGCCAGGCCCGCGACCTGGTGCGCACCTTCCATTCACGTATCCTGCCGCTGGTGCGCAGCCTGCCGGGCTTCGACAGGCTGCAGGCGTTCGAGACCCTGGGCAACGACCTGCCGGCCGGCCAGGAGGCGGAGGCCGACAGCAACCCGTTCGACCTGCGCCTGAACGATGCCCAGCGCCAGCAGTTGAACCAGTGCTACAGCACGTTGCTGGGCCATAGCCCGCGTTTTGCCGAGCTGGTCGGCCAGTTGCGCAACGAAGCGCTGCAGCTCAAGCCGCAGGACCCCGACAACCCGGATGTGCAAAAGCGTGCCCAGGTCACCCAGTTGGCGGCCCAGCGCGATGAAGAGCTGTGCGATGTGATCGAAGACCTGTGGTTTGCAGCAGGCGCCTGGCCCATCAAGGGTATCGAACCGTGCCGGGAGACGGTGTCGATACGCGGCAGCCGCTTTCATGTGCACGGTCGCCTGGGGCAGGGCGGGCCGCTGCTGGTGCTGGGTTTCGACCCGTCCGAGAGCGCGCAATACCAGCGCCCGGGTGCCAAGCTGGCGGTGCGCGGCGAATGGGCGGTCAAGCGTACCTTGTTGCAGGCCTTCTGCGACCAACCCCTGATCTGGCTGGACAACTACGCCATGGCCCGGCGCCTGGCCGCCTCGCTGGCCGGTGATGCCGTAGCGGGCCCAGGCTTTGAATACAAGGTGAAGGGTGAGCTGGCCCCGGCGCCACTGCTGGATGCATTCGTGGCGGCGGCCAACTTCATCGAAAACCTCGGCCTGGATGTGCCCACCGCCGTGCGCGCCATGCAATTTGCGTCAGGCGACAGCGATGCGTTGTTCTTCGAGGCGCTGGCCCTGTATTGGCGCGCGCTGGAAGGGCATCTGCTGGACCAGTCGCCCCCGGTCATGACCTACAACCACATGTTCGCCCTGTTCGGTGAGAACAACGCGGAAAACCTGCGGTTGCTGCCCGACCCGCTGCTGCGCCCACTGGCGCACCTGATGATTGACGAATTCCAGGACGTTTCGCCGCAGATCGTCAGCTGGCTGCGTGCGTGCCTTGCCGAGATCCGCCGGCGCGGCTCAGCCATGCACGTAGGCCGGCAAGCTCAACACTCATCGCTGATGTGCGTGGGCGATGACTGGCAGTCGATCTATGGCTGGCGCGGCAGCTCGCCCAAGTACTTCATGGAGTTCACCAAGGCCTTCCCCACGCCCGCCAATACGCGCGTGCTGCTGGTCGACAACTACCGTTGCCAGCAGCAGGTGATCGATGCGGCCGAGCACCTGGTCAAGGGTACCCCGGCCATTACCGGCAAGAAGGCCCGTGCCAGTGGCCCGGCGGCGGCGTTGCCCGGCACCCCGGTCAAGGTGTTCGACCGCGACGAGGCAGCACTGGGCCAGACCCTGATCGAACACTACCAGCGTGGCGAATCGGTGCTGATGCTGTACCGCAAGGGGGCCGATCGCGCCCTGATGAGCGAGCACCTGCACAGCGTGATGCAGGCCGAGTCGGCGCTGCCCCCCGAGCAGCGTCGGTTGCGCCAGCTCACCTACCACAGTGCCAAGGGCCTGCAGGCCGACGCGGTGTTCATGCTGGGTGATTGCCAATACCTCACCCGTTCACCTTACAAGAACCAGGTGTACCGCCTGGCGGGGCTGGGCAAGGCCGGCGATGGCCAGCCGTTCGACACGGCGCAGAAGGACGAGGTGCAGCGCCTGGCCTATGTGGCCGTGACCCGGGCGGTGCAGCACTGCTACTGGCACGTGGAGCCGGCCAATGGGGACGGTGTGGTGGCGGCCCGGGCGTCCAGCCAGGTCGATGCCGGGCAGGTGTTTTTCGAGGACTGCCGCGGGCAGTAGGGTCGGTGACGGTTAAGTCACCGTCGGTGAGGGGCCAGTGGCGGGGCGTTTCTTGGGCCAAGGTTGAGTGTCGGCGCCCAGCGCGGCCCGGCGCAAGGGTTGCCGCTGGCGACAGGAGTCGAATGCCACGGTGGCGTATTCGGCCTGGAGCGGTCGTACCAGGCATCATGTCAGGAAGCGTACCCATGCGATCATCATCCACACCCAAGGATCACCCCCTGGACCTCCACGGCATCGAAATCGCAGTGCGGTGCTGGGGGCCGGAAGACGGCATCCCCGTGCTGGCATTGCACGGCTGGCTCGACAACGCGGCCTCGTTCGAGCGCCTGGCGCCCATGCTTGATGGCTGCTTCGTGGTGGCCCCCGACCTGGTCGGGCACGGGCGCTCCGACCACCGTCGACACGACAGCGGCTATTACCTGTGGGAACACGCCGAAGACATGCTGGCCGTGGCTGAAAGCCTGGGCCTGGGGCAGTTTCACGTACTGGCCCATGGCATGGGCACCGGCGTGGCCTCGCTGCTGGCCGCCATGACCAGCGCCATTGTCAGCATGACCTTTCTCGACGGCATGGGCGCACCGTTCACGGTGGCCGAGCATGACCGGGTTCAGCACCTGGCCCGGGCCTACCGCCTCAAGCGCATGGTGCAGCGCAGCCAGTTGCAGGGTTTCAGCGAGCGTGACGTGCAGCGTTTCGACGACCTGGACACCGCCCTGGCCCAGCGCCGCGAGCGCCTGGACACCGGCCTGTCCGAAGCCTCCGCCCGGCTGCTGGCCCTGCGCGACTTGCTGCAACTGAACGAAGGTTACTGCTGGCGGCACGACCCTCGGCTGGTGCTCCCCGAGCCCATGCCGCTGACCGAGCGCGAGGCGTGCGACCTGCTCGCCCAGATCCGCTGCCCGTTGTACCTGTTGTTCGGCCGCCAGGGAGCGTTCACCGGTGAAGCCTTCGGCCGGCGCGAAGCCGCATTGCCCAGCCAGGCCAAAGTGTCCTGGCACCCGGGCGGGCACCACTTCCACCTGGATGCGCCGGACCGCGCGCTGGTGGACCAGTTGCTGCGCATTCTGGCGCGTCATGAAGGCGGGGTACTGCAGCGCCTGGTCAACGAGTGACCTGAGGGCGCTGATGCGCCGTTTGTTCAAGCACCCTGGCGTTGCCAGCGCGGACACTGGCGTCTCCTGTCTTTCTGGAGTCGCCCCATGCGCCTGCTTTATGCCCCGTTGTTTTTTATCGGCTTCAATGCTGCCGCCCTGGCGGTGGTACTCAACGCAAGCCTGCTCTGGCTGCCGCTGCTGTTGACCGGTGCGGTGCTGGTGTCCTGCATATGCGAGCGCGCCATGCCGTACAGGGTCGCCTGGAACCGCAGCCAGGGCGAGACCCGGCGTGACCTGTGCCACGCGGTAACCAATGAAGGCCTGGCCATTGCCAGCGTGGCCAGCATCGTGCCAATGGCCGGGCTGCTGCCTGCCACCGGTTTGTGGCCCCACGCGTGGCCGTTGCTTGTGCAGTGGCTACTTGCAGTCGTCGTCGCAGACCTGGGCATTACGCTGGTGCATTACGCCAGCCACCGTAGCGAAAGGCTGTGGCGCCTGCATGCGGTGCACCACAGTGTCACCCGTATGTACGGTTTCAACGGGCTGCTGAAGCACCCGCTGCACCAGTTGCTGGAAACCCTGGGCGGCACGCTGCCGTTGCTTCTGCTGGGGCTGCCTGTGCAGGTGGCGGCATTGCTTGCGTTCAGCATCGCCATTCAGTTGCTGCTCCAGCACAGCAATGTCGACATGCGTATCGGCGCCTTGCGCCATGTCGTTGCCTGGGCCCCGGTTCACCGCCTGCACCATTTGAAATATGGCACCACCGGGGACGTCAATTTTGCGCTGTTCTTCCCGCTATGGGACCGCTTGCTCGGCACTTCGCTGCACTTGCCGGCCTACGTACTGGCGCACGACGACCTAGGCATCGGCGACCGCCCGGATTACCCACAAACGTTCTTCGCGCAGATGCGCGAGCCTTGGTCGCGGGCCAGGCCCCAGGCGCCCGCCGAGCTGCCGGCCGCTCTGCAGCAGGCGCTAGGCAAGGGTGCGCAGGCTAAGGTGGCGCAGTGCGGTACCGGGGTTGAGGCCGAACTGACGCCGCACAGTACGCGTGAAGTGCGCTGAATCGGCAAAGCCTGCTGCCACCGCAGCGTCTGTAAGGCTTGACCCTTCCAGCGCAAGCCGCAAGGCAATGCGCAGGCGTTGCCACAGTACCAGGCGCCGTACTGAAAGCTTGAGCCTGCCGCTGAACAAGCGCTCCAGCTGGCTGAGCGATAGCGCCGTGCTGCTGGCCAGGTCCCTGGCCAGCAGGGGCTGGTCGCCCAGGGCACGGATGTGCCCCAGGGCCTTCTGCAGGCGTGGGTCGAGCAGGCGGCGCGGCCATTGCTCCAGGCTTCTGACAAGCTGGGCAGGGGAACCGGCAGCCCGTTCGCAGAGCCATTGCAGGTCAGGCAGGTCGAACGCTAGCGGCTCGGCGAAGAGGGTGAGGCACTGCACCTCATCATTGAGGATGGCGTGCGGCTGCTGCGACGCAATGAGCACCTGGCGCCCGCGCTGATGTTGCCCTTCAAGGTTCACCTGCACATCGGCGTCGATGCCCATCATGACCTGATGGGCGTAGTGGGCGTGGGTATCGGTTCGCCCCGGGCTGCCCAGCAGCAGGCAGTAATCGTCCCCCAGCCACAGGTCGCCTTTCCAGCCATGGGCCTGGTTGGTTTTCATGGTTGCATCCGGCCTTTCAGTCGAAGTAGCCCCGCAGGCTGAAGCTGTAGCGGGTGTCCACGGTCGTGGCTTCGCCGCGGCTCCAGCGCGGGGTCAGGACGAACTCGAAGGCCGGCTCGTACAGCCCGTCGCGCACCAGTGCACCGGCCAGTACCTCTACACCGTACCAGCCGTTTGCCACTTCGATCATGGGGCGGCCTGGGGCCTGGTAGCGCGCCATCAGGTCGCCGAGTGTCTTAGCGGTGAAGTGCTGCAGGATGCGCCAGGTGTACAGCATCAGCGCGCCATGTTCGACCCGTACCACGTAGCCATCGCGTTGATGCTTCAGGCGGCTGCCCGGCATGCGCAAGGCCGGTGTCTCGCCCTCGAGGGTGAACAGAATGTGGTAGGGCAGGTTGTCTACCCCTGCAAGTGGCAACACCACGCCCTCGCGCACCGCCTGGTCGCCGGAATCGTTGTGGGTGAACGCGTAGGCCAGGTCATCTGGCAGTGCATGCTCCTGCTTGAAGCGCTCAAGCAGCTGGATATCCCCGAGCAGAAAGTAGTCCACCAGGTCGCTGAGCACTTCACTGAATTCGTGGCGCATCTGTTTTCCTTGTAAGTGCGCGGAAACGGCTGAGGCAAATGTAGCACTTCAGATTGCCTTCAGATTGCCCGCCGATACTCCCCCGAACTTGACCTGAAGGGGATCGCCATGACCCAGCCAGATTGCACCCGCCTGCTTGCAGTGGCCCTGGGCAGCCAGCCCGGGCGCCTTGCCCATCTGCACCTGGAGCGCCCGGGCGACAGTGGCCGTGTTGCGCTGGAGCAGTTTATTCACGACCGCTTCGCCTGTGTGCATCAGGCCGATGTCCGCCATTACCTGCCCGAGCTGCTCGGCCTGCACGACAGCCAGGGCCATCTGGTCGCGGCGGCGGGCATGCGCCTGGCTGGCACCGGCAAGACCTTCATCGAAGGCTACCTGCAAGAGCCCCTGGAGGCCGCAGTAGCACGGCTATGCGCTGCGCCAGTGAACCGAGCGCAACTGGTCGAGGTGGGTAACCTGGCCTCGACCAGCGCCGGCAGTGCCCGGGTGATGATTGCCGTGGTGACCTGGCTGCTGGCGACCCGCGGGCTGCAATGGGTGGCCTTCACCGGTGCCGCCACCCTGGTGAACAGCTTTCACCGGCTGGGGCTGATGCCCACCGCGCTGGCCTTGGCTGACCCGGGGTGCCTGGCAGACGAAGCGCGCTACTGGGGCAGCTACTACGCGCACTGCCCGCAGGTATTCGTTGGCAATATTCAAGCCGGCTACACGGCCTTGGCTGAGGCTGGCGTGTTCGAGCGCCTGCACTTGCCAGTGGGCTTGCAGGAGGCTGGTCATGCCGCGTGAGTGCCAACTGTTCAAGCAGGTGTTGCAGGCCCACGCACGGGATCGGGCCACGCAACCGGCGGTTGTGGGCCTAGGCGGGCGCTTCACCTACGCTGAGCTACTGGCCGCAGTGGAGCAGCGCCAGGCCTGGCTGGCAGCGCAGCCTTCCGGCACCTTGGTGCTTGGCCTGGACAACGGCCCCGAAGCCTTGTTCTGGGACCTGGCCGCGCTGTTCGCGGGGCGCCCTGTGGTGGTGCTGCCCACGTTTTTCAGCAGTGCCCAGCGGCGCCACTGCCTGGCCCAGAGCGGGGCGGTGCTGGCGTTGATTGACGAGGGCTTTGCCGATGACCTGCTTGCCGCCGGCTTCAGCGCCGGTGAGCGGTTCTGGCACCGCCTTGCCCCGGCGTGCGCGAGCGTGCCGCCGGGTACCGCCAAGCTGACCTTCACCTCGGGCAGCACCGGCGCGCCCAAGGGCGTATGCCTGGGTGCCCAGGCGTTGCTGCGCGTGGCACGGGAACTGGAAGCTGCCAGCCGCTCTGCGGCACCTGGCATCTACCTGGCCGTGCTGCCCATGGCGGTGCTGCTGGAGAACATCGGCCTGTATGCCGCCCTGCTGGCCGGGGCGCAGCTCATGCTGTACCCCTCGGCGCAACTGGGGTTGCGCGGTGCCAGCCAGGTCGACCTGCGCAGGTTGCTGGGTGCGGTCGCCTTGAGCGGTGCCCACAGCCTGATCCTGGTGCCGCAACTGCTGCTGGGCCTGGTAACCGCTGTCGAGCGTGGGCTGATGCAGGTAGGGCCGTTGCGTTTCGTGGCGGTGGGCGGCGGGCGGGTTGCACCCAGCTTGCTGGCCCGCGCCGAGGCCGTCGGGTTGCCGGTGTTCGAGGGCTACGGCTTGTCCGAATGCGCCTCGGTGGTCTGCCTGAACCGCCCCGGCGACCGGCGCCCGGGCAGCGTTGGGCGGCCGTTGCCCCATGTGCAGGTGCGCATCGCTGAAGACGGGGAAGTGATGGTGGCAGGGTCGATGATGCTCGGCTACCTCGGCGAAGCGCCTTTGCGAACACCCTGGTTCGCCACAGGGGACCTGGGCCGGCTCGACAGCGACGGCTTCCTGCACCTGGCCGGGCGCAAGAAGCACCAGTACAGCACTGCCTACGGGCGCAACGTCAACCCCGAATGGGTCGAGGCAGAGCTGACCCAGGGCGGCGTCATCGCCCAGGCCTTCGTCCACGGCGATGGCCTAGCCCGCAACCTGGCGTTGCTTTGGCCGCTGGATCCCCTGGCCGACGCAGCCGCCCTCGAGCAAGCGGTACACCAGGCCAACCAGGGCCTGCCTGATTACGCCCAGGTGCATGCCTGGCAGCGCCTGCCCGAGCCGCTGTCCACGGCGCAGCACACCCTGACCGCCAACGGCAGGCCCCGCCGCGAGCAGATCCTGCAGCGCTACCAGGCGCTGTTATCCGATGTTCAATGAGCCACGAGGTTGACCATGCCTTTCTTCGACACCCTGCAACAGCACACAGCAGCCGAGCGCGCGGCATTGTTCAGCGTTCCGGTGATCCGTGACGCACTGGCCGGCACGGCCAGCCTGGAGGCCTATGTGGCCTTCCTTGGCCAGGCCTACCACCATGTCCGGCACACGGTGCCACTGATGATGGCCTGTGGTGCCCGCCTGCCGTCCCGCCTGGAATGGCTGCGCGGGGCCGTGTGCGAGTACATCGAGGAAGAATACGGCCATGAGCGCTGGATTCTCGACGACATCCGCGCCTGTGGGGGGGACCCGCAGCAGGTGGCGGCCAGCCGCCCTGCGCTGCCCATCGAGCTGATGGTGGCGTACCTCTACGACACCATCGCCCGCGGCAACCCGGTCGGGCTGTTCGGCATGGTCAACGTGCTGGAGGGCACCAGCATCGCCCTGGCCACCCAGGCGGCCGGTAGCCTGCAGAGCAGCCTGGGCCTGCCCGATCAGGCGTTCAGCTACCTCAGTTCGCACGGTGCCCTGGACCAGGACCACATGGCCACCTACCGCAGCCTGATGAACCGCCTGGACCAGCCCGACGACCAGCAGGCGGTGATCGACGCCGCCAACGTGGTCTACCGCCTGTACACGGCGATGTTCGAACAGCTGCCACGTGCTGCGCAGCCGGAGGCCCGGCATGCATTTGCCTGATTGCGTGGCGGTATTGACCGGCGCCAGCGGTGGTATCGGCCTGGAACTGGCCGACCAGCTGTGCGTTGCCGGGGCCAAGGTACTGGCGGTAAGCCGGCAGCCGGGCAGGCTGGCGGAGCTTCAAGCCCGGTACCCCCAGCAATTGCGCTGGCTGCAGGCTGACCTGCGCAGCGCAGAGGGCCGCGGCCGGGTGCTGGCGGCGGCGCAGGCGATGGGCGCCTGCAACCTGCTGATCAACGCGGCTGGCGTCAACCGGTTTGCGCTGCTCGAGCAGATGGACGAAGCCGACCTGGACGAACTGTTCGACCTCAACATCAAGGCGGCGGTGCAGCTTACCCGGCTGTGCCTGCCCCAGCTGCGGGCGCAGCCCAGCGCGCTGGTGGTCAATGTAGGGTCCATCTATGGCTCGATCGGCTACCCCGGGTACGCCACCTATTGCGCTAGCAAGTTTGCCCTGCGGGGGTTTTCCGAGGCGTTGCGCCGCGAGCTGGCCGATACCACCGTGAAGGTCTTGTATGCTGCGCCACGCACCACCCGCACCGCCATGAACGGTGACGCTGCACAGGCCTTGAACCAGGCGCTGAAGGTGGGCGTGGACGACCCGCAGGATGTGGCCCGGGCGGTGCTGGCGGCGGTGCAGGCCGAGCGCAGCGAGTTGTACCTGGGCTGGCCGGAGCGGCTGTTCGTGCGCCTCAATGGCATGCTGCCGGCGGTGGTTGACCGCGCCTTGCGCAAGCAGTTGCCGTTGATCCGGCGCCACAGTGGCTGGCCGGGCAAGTGAAGCCTTTTTCACCCTGGCTCCAGGCGCGTTGCTGGCTGCTTTACTCAAGGCGATACGGACATTGAAGGTTGAACATGCGCCTGCTGCTGATTGAAGACGATGCCGCCCTGGGGGAGGGTATCTGCGATGGCTTGCGTCGCGAAGGCTACACCCTGGACTGGCTGCAGGATGGGGTCAGCGCGTTGCATGCCCTGTGCCATGAAGAATTCGACCTGGCCATCCTCGACCTGGGGCTGCCGCGCCTGGATGGCATCGAGCTGCTGCGGCGCCTGCGGGCGGCGGGGCGCAGCCTCCCGGTGCTGGTGCTGACGGCGCGCGACGCCACCGATGACCGCATCACCGGTCTGGACGCCGGGGCTGACGACTACCTGGTCAAACCGTTCGACCTCAACGAACTCAAAGCCCGCCTGCGCGCCTTGCTGCGCCGCAGCAGCGGCCGGGCGCGGGTGCTCATCGAGCATGCCGGGGTGTGCCTGGACCCGGTCAGCCAGCAGGTGCAGTACCAGGGCCAGACGGTGGTACTGACCCCCAAGGAATACCGCCTGCTGCACGAGCTGCTGGCCCAGCCCGGCAAGGTCTTCACCCGTGAGCGCCTGACCCAGCTGCTGTATGGCTGGGACGAAGAGCCCGAGAGCAACACGCTGGAGGTCAACATCTACCAATTGCGCAAGAAGCTGTTCAACGGGTTGATCCGCACGGTGCGCGGCATCGGGTACCTGGTGGAGGGCAAGGCATGAACTCGCTGCGCCAGCGCACGTTGTGGCGGGTGATGCTGTTGCTGGTGATCGGCAGCGGCTTGCTGGGGCTGTACAACTACCATGACAGCCGTCACGAAATCACCGAAGTGTACGACGCCCACCTGGCGCAGAACGCCCGGCTGCTGCAGGGGATCATGAGCCTGCCGGTGCATGACCAGAACCGCGCCGAGCTGTACCGGGCCTTCGACGAAGCCCTTAGCCAGGCAGGCCGGCACCGCGTTGGGCACCCCTACGAGAGCAAGCTGGCCTTTCAGGTATGGGGTGACGACGGTACCGTCCTGGTGCACACCCCCAGCGCGCCGCACCTCAACCAGCCACCGCGCACGCCCGGGTTCGCGGATATGGTGGCGGGTGGGGATCGTTGGCGCAGCTTCGTACTGCCAGTGCCGGAAAAGCGCTGGGTGATCTGGGTGGGCGAGCGTAACGATGTGCGCTACGACCTGATCGACCGCATCGTGCGGCACACCCTGATGCCCTTCATCCTCGGCAGCCTGGCCCTGGCATTGCTGGTGTGGGCAGCCATTGGCTGGGGGCTGGAGCCTTTGCAGAACATGGCCACGGTCATCCGGGGGCGGCATGCCGACTCACTGGAGCCGCTGCAACTGGTACCGCTACCCAAAGAGCTGGAACCCATGCAGGCGGCCATCAACCGCTTGCTCGGGCAGATCGACGACCTGTTGCGCCGCGAGCACCGCTTCATCGCCGACGCCGCCCACGAAATGCGCACCCCCCTGGCCATCTTGCGCCTGCATGCGCAGAACGCCCTGGACGCCGGCGATGATGCCGAGCGGCGCAAGGCCCTGCATTTTCTGATGGGGGGTGTCGACCGCCTGGCCCGGGTCGTGAACCAACTGCTGACCCTGGCTCGCCTGCAGCCGCGCCCCGGCCAGCGCGACTGGCCGCTGGTGGACCTAGCCGTGGTGGTGGCCGAGGTGCTGGCCGAGTTCACGCCCTGGATTCTGCAGCGGGGCCTGGAGCCGGCGCTGGAAATTGCCGAGGGCGACTATCGGCTGCGCACCGATGTAGGCGCCCTGGGCATCGCGCTGCAGAACCTGGTGACCAACGCCGTGGATCATTCCCCGCCTGGCGGCCGCGTGCTGGTGACGCTGCAGCGTGAGGGGCCGGCCTTGCTGGTGAGCGTGGAAGACGAAGGGGCAGGTATTCCGGAAACGGATCAGAGCCGGGTGTTCGAGCGGTTCTACAGCAAGGGCTCGCCCAACGGGGCGGGCTTGGGCTTGTCGATCGTCAGCACCATCATGATCCGCCTGGGAGGCAGCGTGCAGCTACGCAACCGGGCGCCGCAGGGGTTGCGTGCCACCCTGCGCGTCCCGGCCGGGCAGCATGGCGGCTAATGTTTCTGGGTGATTTGTATCAGGTTGCCGCAGGTGTCATCGAACACCGCCGTGAGGGCAGCGTCGGCTTCTGAAGGTGGTTGGGTAAACTGCACGCCTGCCGCGCACAGCCGGGTGTATTCGGCCTGCAGGTCGCGCACGCCAAACGACGCGGCGGGTATCCCGTCATGCTTCAGCGCCGCTTTGTACACCTTGGCAGCCGGGTGTGCATCGGGTTCGAGCAGCAGCTCAACGCCATTGGGGTCGTTCGGGGAGGTGAGGGTGAGCCAGCGGTGCCTTCCCATCGGTGTATCGTGCTTGGGTTCGAAGCCGAGTACGTAATGGTAGAAGGCCAGTGCTTTGGCCTGGTCGTCGACGAGGATGCTGGTGACCATGATCTTCATAGGCATGCACCTGGGCTGGGGCTGTTACTACCAGTAAAGCCGCTCCCGCGGGTTTGACCAGCCTTGGGCGCAGCGGGTGACCATAAAAAACCTGCTCTGATCATAGCCAAATGCTTGCCAGTACTGCGCCACCCGTGACCCTGCGGGGGGTAAAGTGTGGTCATCATTCCCGAGCGCCCTGACGCGTCAGAGAGGAACCTGTGGCCGCCTACACCTTGCGACAACTCAAGTACTTCGTTACCACCGTTGAGGCTGGGAGCGTGGCCGAGGCCTCACGGCAGCTTTACATCGCACAGCCGTCCATTTCCACGGCGATCAAGGGCCTGGAAGAAAGCTTCGGCGTGCAGTTGTTCATCCGCCATCACGCCCAGGGCGTATCGTTGACCCCCAGCGGCAAGCGCTTCTACGCCAAGGCCAAGTCGCTGCTGCGAATGGCCCATGAGTTCGAGCAGAATGCCTTGGCCGACAATGACACCGTCGCCGGGCAGATCGACATCGGCTGTTTCGAGACGGTCGCGCCCCTGTACCTGCCGCGCCTGATCGCAGGGTTCAGGCAGCGCTACCCCGGCGTGGACATCCGCTTGCGCGACGGCGAACAGCAAGATTTGATTCAAGGCCTGACGGCGGGCACCTTCGACCTGGCGTTTCTGTACGACCATGACCTGGATGGCACCATCGAGGCCGAGCCACTGATGCCGCCGCAGAAGCCCTATGTACTGCTGCCGGAGAACCACCGCTTTGCCGGGCAGGCCCAGGTGTCGCTGCGTGACCTGTGCCCGGAGCCGATGATCCTGCTGGATGTTGCCCCGAGCCGCACTTATTTCGTCAGCCTGTTCAATGAAATGGGCCTTACCCCCAACATCGTCTTCAGCTCACCCTCCATCGAGATGGTGCGCGGCATGGTGGGGCAGGGTTTTGGTTTCTCGCTGCTGGTCACCCGCCCTCATTCGCCCTACACCTACGATGGCCAGCGCCTGGCGATGCTCGACATTACCGAGCCGGTCGCCCTGTCGGGTCTGGCTGCCGCCTGGTTGAAGCGGGTGCACCTGACCAAGCCTGCACAGTTGTTCGTCGAGTTTTGCCGGGAAGAACTGGCCAAGTTTTAAGGGCACTGCGCTAATGCGTGGCGTCGAACACGTTGTGAAGGTGGCTTCGGTAGGCGGCGAACGCGGCAATGGCGCCGTCTATCGCCTCGGTTTCCTGCTGCTGCGTCAGGCTCAGTTCATCGACGCCAGCGACGAACGCCTGCCAGTGCAAGGCGCGCCCTTGTGGGTGCGCGGCCAGATGGCGGGCGCCGCAAGTGCCGTCCAGGCCCAGGTGCTGGGCCCACTTGAACAGGAAGGCCGCCCCCAGGTTCGAACCCTCGCAGCAGTACAGCCAACCCAGCGCCTGGGCCGGGCTTGCCCGCACCCGCGTGGGCACGGGCGGTTGTAGCAGCAGCAGGTCCTGCATGTCCTGCTGCACTGCGGCAAAACGCGATAACCCATGAAGGCCCGGCAGTTGCCGGTTCAGCTGTTCATCCTGATAAAGCCCCACAAGGCTGCCGTGGAACTGGTACTGCACCTGCAAGAAACGGGCATAGCGTTCGCGGCTTTCGAATGGCCGTGCGGCCACCACCAGCTGATCGACGCTGTCGTGCTCCCGGTGGGTGGACGCTTTGAGGCGTTTGCAGCGGCTTGCTTCAGCAGGTGGCAAGGGTACAACGGTCATCGGCAAATCCGCAGCATCAAGTAAGGTGCCCATGATGCTTGCCATTACCGCATCGCGGCAAGCTTGACGGGCGGTTACCAT
This sequence comes from Pseudomonas sp. S36, assembly GCF_016647875.1. Taxonomy (NCBI): domain Bacteria; kingdom Pseudomonadati; phylum Pseudomonadota; class Gammaproteobacteria; order Pseudomonadales; family Pseudomonadaceae; genus Pseudomonas; species Pseudomonas sp. S36. Next base: position 25,126 of record NZ_JACVVG010000023.1, read on the forward strand.
AGACCAGCCCTACGCCTCACCCAAGGATAACCGCCATGCCCATGCTTCAATTCCGCTCCCCGGTCGCAGAGGATGCCTACCGCTGCCATGCCATCGAAACCGGCGCCTACGAAGGGGACGAAGCCGCCACGCTGGAAAAGATCGCCACCCGCATCACCCAATACCCCCAAGGCTTCCTGCTGCTGGAGAGCGATGGCGATATCGTTGGCTTCATCAACAGCGGTTGTGCCCACCAGGTGGTCATGTCGGACGAGGCCTTCAAGGAGCTGGTGGGGCACGACCCGGCCGCACCGAACGTGGTGATCATGTCGGTGGTGGTCGACCCCGCCCAGCAGGGCAAGGGCTACGCCAGGCAACTGATGCAGGCCTTTGTCGCCCAGATGAAGGCTGCAGGCAAACAGACCATCCACTTGATGTGCAAGGCCCGGCATGTGCCGTTGTACGAGAAGATGGGCTACCGCTATGTGCAGCCGTCACCCTCCGAGCATGGGGGCATGGCCTGGCACGAGATGGTGATGGCGCTGTGAAAACGGCCGGGCCTGCGCACACCCTGTGCGGGCCCGGCTGGGCGGTCAGTCGCCGCTGACCAGCTGGCGCGCCAGCTGGTTGTGGCGCTCCAGTACCCGTGGCAGGTCCACGGTAACCAGGTGGCCGCCCTGCACCACGACGCGGCCATTGATCACGCTGGTGTGCACCTGGGTTGGGGTGCAGAACACCAACGCCGCCAGCGGGTCGTGGTGGGCCCCGGCATAGGCCACGTTCCCAAGGTCGAAGGCGACGAAGTCAGCCACCATGCCAGGGGCCAGTGCGCCGATATCATCACGGTTAAGCACCTTCGCCCCGCCCAGTGTGGCGATCTCCAGCGCCTCGCGCGCGGTCATGGCATCCGGGCCGAACCCTACCCGCTGCAGCAGCAAGGCCTGGCGTACCTCGCCAATCATGCTGGCGCCATCGTTGGACGCCGAGCCATCCACTCCCAGGCCCACCGGCACCCCGTGATCCCGCATGCGGCGCACCGGGGCAATACCCGAAGCCAGGCGCATGTTCGAGCAGGGGCAATGGGCAACACCGGTACCGGTGCGGGCGAACAGTTCGATGCCGTGCTGGTCCAGTTGCACGCAGTGGGCGTGCCAGACATCGTGCCCCACCCAGCCAAGGTCTTCGGCGTATTCGGCAGGGGTCATGCCGAATTTTTCCCGGCTGTAGGCGATGTCGTTGACGTTCTCCGCCAGGTGCGTGTGCATCGACACACCGTAGTGCCGGGCCAGCACGGCCGCTTCGCGCATCAGGTCGCGGCTGACCGAGAACGGCGAGCAGGGCGCCACCACAATGCGGCGCATGGCGCCGTGGCTGGCGTCGTGGTAGTCCTCGATCAGCCGTTGCGACTCCTTGAGGATGTCGGGTTCCTTCTCCACCACCGAGTCTGGTGGCAGGCCGCCCTGGCTGCGGCCCACGCTCATGCTGCCGCGCGCGGCATGGAAGCGCATGCCAATGTCGGCGGCCGCGTGAATGCTGTCGTCGAGCTTGCAGCCGTTGGGGTAGATGTACAGGTGGTCGCTGGAGGTGGTGCAACCGGAAAGGATGAGTTCGGCCATGGCGGTCTGGGTCGATACCGCGATCATTTCCGGGGTCAGCCGTGCCCAGATCGGGTACAGCTGGGTGAGCCAGTTGAACAGTTCCCCATCCTGGGCGGCAGGCACTACCCGGGTGAGGCTCTGATACATGTGGTGGTGAGTGTTGACCAGCCCTGGGATAACCACCTTGCCGGCCATGTCCAGCACCACGTCCGCGTGTTGGGGCAGGGTGTCGCTGGGGCCAACCTGGGTGATCAGGTTGTCTTCAATGAACAGGCCGCCGCCGCGTATTTCGCGGCGTTGGCCGTCCATGGTCACCAGCAGTTCAGCATTTTTGACCAGCAGTGTTTTTTTGGGTTGTACGAGTGACATGGCTTGAGCCTGTCGCAATACGCGTCAGCGATGACAGACGTCGTAGGCGAGCGGTTATGTAATCAGGAATCTGAAAAGTTGTATACATCAGCGCTTAATTGATGATCTGGATTCAGGCAATTTGTGAAATATGGCCGGCAATAAGAAGCCAGAGAACGAATAGACTGATGCTTTACTGTTGTGAGTACTAACCGATGCCTGTTGCACAACCTGATCTTGCCGTTCCCCCCGCTGATCGAAACGCCGGGATCAGCATCGCCATCCTGGCCTTTTCCGCCTTTCTTATCGTGACCACCGAGTTTCTGATCGTTGGCCTGTTGCCCGCGCTCAGTCGCGACCTGGGGGTGTCGATTTCGGTGGCTGGGCAATTGGTCACCCTGTTCGCGTTCACGGTCATGCTGGCGGGGCCCTTGCTGACCGCGCTGCTGGCCCACCTAGACCGCAAGCGGCTGTTTATCGGCATTCTCGTGCTGTTTGCCGCCTCCAACGCGCTGGCCGCCGTCTCGGGCAGCTTTTGGGTACTGGCCATTGCGCGGGTGATTCCGGCCTTGGCGCTGCCGGTATTCTGGGGCACTGCCAGCGAGACGGCTGGCCAGTTGGCCGGGCCGGGCAACGCCGGGCGTGCGGTATCGAAGGTATACCTGGGCATTTCGGCAGCCATGCTACTGGGTATTCCGCTGGGCACCCTGGCGGCTGAGGCCATGGGCTGGCGCGGCGCGTTCTGGATGCTGGCCAGCTTGTCGCTGCTGATGGCCTTGGCCATGTGGGTGTGGATGCCGCAGGTGCCCCGTACGGCGAAGGTGGATTTTGCCCGTCAGGCGCGGATCTTCACCGAGCGCTTCTTCCTCGCCAACGTGCTGCTGTCAGTGGTGGTGTTTACCGCCATGTTCACCGGTTACACCTACCTGGCCGACCTGCTGCAGCGCGTCGCCGGCGTGCCGGCAGCCCACACCGGCTGGTGGCTGATGGGCTTCGGGGCGGTCGGGTTGCTGGGCAACTGGGCCGGTGGCCGGGCGGTGGAGCGTTCGGCGCTTATGGCCACTGCCGGTTTTCTGGCGTTGCTGGCCATGGGCATGGCAGCACTGGTGCCGCTGGCACATATGGGCGTGCTGTTTTGCCTGGCGCTGGCGGTGTGGGGCGTGGCCAACACCGCGTTGTACCCCATCAGCCAGGTCAGGGTGATGGCGTCGGTAAACCACGCTCAAGCACTGGCGGGTACCACCAACGTTTCCGCAGCCAATGCCGGTATCGGCTTGGGGGCCGTGCTGGGTGGCCTGGCCATTCCTGGCCTTGGCATCGAAAACCTGGGCTATGTGGCCGCAGCGGTGGCGTTGTTGGCGCTGTTGCTGGTGCCCCTGGTGCGGGGCCTTGCACCTCAGGCTGACGGCCCTGGCCGTGCGCCGTGTGGCGCCAGCCGCGCCAGCAGGTAGTCAAGCAACGCCCGTACCTTGGGCAGGGCTTCGCGGCTTTTCAGCCATACCAGGTTCATCGGCAGGCCGTCGGTCGCAAGCCCTGGCAGCACTTCCACCAGGTCACCCCGGTCCAGGTGCCGTTGGGTCAGCCAGGTGGGTAACTGGCCGATCCCATGGCCGGCCAGCACCGCCGCGACCTCACCCTCGCCATCGCCCACCGCGATACGCGGTTGCAGCGTGCGTTGCTCCATCTCGCCCGGTTGGCGGCCCTTGAACAACCAGGGGCTGACCTGGCCGTCGGTATGGCCATAGCCGACGCAGTGATGGTGTTCCAGGTCCCGCTCATGCTGAGGTACGCCGTGCTCGGCCAGGTAGGCGGGCGCTGCGCAGAACACCAGGCGCTGCGCACCGAAATACTGGTGCCCCAGCGCGGCTGGCCAGGTGTCGGGGCCGCCGATGCGTACCACGATGTCGATGCCTTCGTAGACCGGGTCGACGAAACGGTCCGAGAACGACACATGGGGCTGCAGCAAAGGGTGCAGGCTAATGAAGTCGAGGATCAGCGGCAACACATGCAGGCGCCCGTAGGACGCCGGCAGCTCGATGCGTACCTTGCCGTGGGGCTGGTCGCCTGTTACCAGCAATGCGTGCTCCACCTCTTCGAGGTCGGCCAGTACGCAGGTGCAGGTGCGGTAAAACGTCACGCCGGCTTCGCTGAGTGCCAACCGGCGAGTAGTGCGGTTGAACAACCGCGTGCCCAGGCGCGCCTCCAGCCTGGCAATGCTCTTGCTCACCGCAGAGCCGGTAAGGTTCAGCCGCTCGGCGGCTGCCGTGAAGCTGCCGAGGTCGGCCACGGTAACGAACACATCAATGCCTTTCAGGCGTTCTGAGGAATACATGAGCAACCTTGGCTAAACCCGTTCACTGCCCTGGCAGCATACGGGATCCTGTGTGAGACTGCCGATTGGCAGCATGAACACCGTTTGGGCAGCGCTGTGATGGAACACTGAACGCCCCCTCGTACTCTTAGCTGCACTATTCACCACCGGACGCCCTCGCTGTCCGACATCGCCCGGAGCGCAAGCATGACCGTTACGCTGCTGACCTTCTTCGGCACCCTGGCAACCATGGAAGCCGTTGCCTGGCTGGCGCACAAGTACATCATGCATGGCTTCGGCTGGGGCTGGCATCGCTCGCACCATGAGCCGCGCACTGGCCTGTTCGAGAAGAACGACTTGTATGCGGTGGTGTTTGCCGTGCTGGCCATCATCCTGATCGCCCTGGGCAACGCCGGGTGGTACCCGCTGCAATGGGTAGGCGCGGGCATGACTGCCTATGGCCTGCTGTATTTCGTGGCCCACGATGGCCTGGTGCACCGGCGCTGGCCGTTCAAAGTGGTGCCGCGCCGGGGCTACCTGAAGCGGCTTTACCAGGCCCACCTGTTGCATCACGCAGTACCGGGCAAAGAGGGGTGCGTCTCGTTCGGGTTCTTGTACGCGCCCTCTATCGAACGGCTGCGCCGGCAACTGCGTGCTCATCATGACGGGCCACTGCGCCGCAAGGGCGCTGCCACAGCTGCGCAGGCCGCCGAGGGTGGCGATGCAGCCGCCGGGTCAGGGCCTGCCACAGGCCACTGAGCAACGCGCCCACCTTTTCCAGCCGTGTGGTGGACAGGCGCCCGTCCCAGGCGTCGGTGCCTGCCCGCATCACCTTGTGGCCAATACGCCGATACACCTGGCCAGCGGTGGCCACGGCCCACGCGCAGCGCAGCGGCAGTGCCGCCAGCCCGGCCTGGGCGCTGGCGTAGTAAGGCTCGGCTTCGGCCACCAGGCGCTGGGCCATGCTTGCCACGGCGCGGCGGTGCCGGGGGTCGGCCAGTGCCTGGGCGGGTACCTGGAACTCAGCCAGCCAGGTGGCTGGCAAGTAGCAGCGGCCCACCCGGGCATCGTCGACGATATCCCGGGCGATATTGGTCAGTTGCATGGCCAGGCCCAGGTCGCAGGCCCGGTCCAGTACCTGTTGTTCATGAACCCCCATCACCCTCGCCATCATCAGGCCGACCACGCCGGCCACGTGGTAGCAGTAGCCCATAACCTCGTCCAGGGTCTGATAGCGGCAGCCCGAGACATCTTGGGCAAAGCCCTCCAGCAAGGCGAATGCCTCGTCCCGGGTGACGCCATGGCGGCGCACCACCTCCTGCAAGGCGGCGAAGGCCGGGTCATGCACCGGCCGGCCGGCGCAGGCGGCGTCGGTCTGCAACTGCAGTATGGCCAGGCGTTCGCGGGCCTGCTGAGGTGTCAGCACCACCGCATCGTGGCCCGCCTGCTGGCCATCGATCACGTCGTCGCAGTGCCGGCACCACGCATACAGCAGTACTGCGCTGCGCCGGGTTTGCGCGTCGAACAGGCGGGAGGCGGCGGCGAAGCTCTTGGAGCCCACCGCGATGCTGTGTTCGGCGTGGGCCAGCAACGCGTCATGGCTTGCCGGGGTCATGGGTGCAGGTCCTCCAGCATCAGGGCGGCGGTGGCCTTGGCCGAAGCGATCACGCCAGGTACCCCGGCGCCTGGGTGGGTACCAGCGCCCACCAGGTACAGGTTGCTCACCTGGCTGTCGCGGTTATGCGGGCGGAACCAGGCGCTTTGGGTCAGCAACGGCTCCAGCGAGAAGGCCGACCCTACGTGGGCGTTGAGCTCGTGGTGGAAGTCCTGCGGGGTGAAGATACGGCAGGTGACCAGGTCGTCGCGCAGGCCGGGGATGTAGTGGTGCTCCAGATACTGCAGGATACGGTCCCGCAAGCGCGGGCCTTCCACTTCCCAGTCGATCGCGGCGTTGCCCATGTGCGGCACCGGCGCGAGCACGTAGTGGCTCGAGCAGCCCTCGGGCGCCAGGCTGGGGTCGGTGGCGCAGGGGGTATGCAGGTACAGCGAGAAGTCATCAGGCAGGGTGGAGCCGTTGAAGATATCGTCGATCAGCTCGCGATAGCGCGGGCCGAAGCACACGGTGTGGTGCCGCAGGTGGGGCTGGGGGCGTTTGAGGCCGAAGTGCACCACGAACAGTGAATTGCTGAAGCGCTTGCCCTTGAGCCGTTTGCCCTCCTGGGTGCCGCGGGGGTGCCCGCCCAACAGGTCGGCATAGGTGTGCACCACGTCGGCATTGGAGGCCACCGCGTCGGCCTCCCAGCGGCGCCCGTCACGGGTGCGCACGCCGGTCAGGCGGCTGCCCTGGGTTTCGAAGGCCTCCACCTGGGCGTTGAGCTCCAGCGTGCCGCCCATGTCGGTGAACAGCTTGGCCATACCCTGTACCAGGGCGCCGGTGCCGCCTTTGGGGAACCACACGCCCCAGGTACGCTCCAGGGCATGGATCAGCGTGTAGATCGATGAAGTGGCGAACGGGTTGCCGCCGACCAGCAAGGCGTGGAACGAGAACGCCTGGCGCAGCTGATCGTCCTTGATGAACTTGGCAACCATGCTGTACACGCTGCGCCACGCTTGCAGCCGCGCCAGTTGCGGGCCGGCGTGGAGCATGTCGCGAAACGACAGGAAGGGCACCGCGCCGAGCTTGATGTAGCCCTCCTGCAGAACGTCCTTGGAGTAAGCCAGAAACTGCCGGTAACCCTCCACATCCGCTGGCTCGAAAGCTTCGATCTGGCGCTCCAGTTCGGCCTGGTCGTTGCCATAGTCAAAGGCGCGGCCATCTTCCCAGCACAGGCGGTAGAACGGCGCCACCGGCAGCAATTGCACGTAGTCCTGCATGGGGCGCCCGGCCAGGGTGAACAGCGCCTCGATGGCGCTCGGGTCGGTGATCACCGTGGGGCCGGCGTCGAAGGTAAAGCCCTGGTCGTGATAGACGTAGGCGCGCCCGCCCGGCTTGTCGCGCCCCTCCAGCAGGGTGGTGCGTACACCGGCAGCCTGCAGGCGAATGGCCAGGGCCAGGCCGCCCAGGCCTGCGCCGACAACCAAAGCGGATCGTTCGTTGCTCATGAAGGGTCCTTGAAATGGGCTGGAGAATGGCGCAAGGCGGCCTGGATGGCCTCACCGACCGGCACTGGCGGCTTGCCAGACAAAATGCGCAGGCGGTCGCGCCAGGTGTTGTGGCCCGCATAGAACCGGGCAATCAAACCTTCGGGCAGTTGGTAAAAGCGTTGCATCACACGCCAGCGCTGGTCCGGTCGCCCGGCCAGGAACAGCATGCGGTTGAGCAGTCGGTAAAAGCGCTGGTCTCGCCAGCGTTGTTCCAGGTAGCCGCCCAACGCCTCGGCCAGCGAGGCTGCGCTGTCCAGTGGTTGGGCGGCCAGCCAGTCGGCCAGGCGTACCGCGTCCGGCAACGAGTAGCCGGTGGTGCAGTGGAACAGCCCGGCACGCAGGCCGACCGCAGGCTGGCGGTGCTGCGCCGCCCACCAGGCGGGAAAATCGTCGGCCAGGGTGATGGGCAGTACGCCTTGTTCTTCGCGCAGGCATTCGGCAACATGCCAGCCGCGCTGTTGCAGGTAGGCGCCGATATGTTCGCGCAACTGCTCGGGGGCCGGTGCCTGGCGGTCTACGTAGTGGGTGTCTTCAACCAGCAGGGTGTCGCTGCTGAACGGCAGCACATAAACAAAGCGATAGCCTTGGCCTTGCGGCACCCGGGCATCCATCAAGATGGGGGCCTGCAAGCCGTGGGGCGCGGTCAGGCGCAGCATCTGGCCGAGAAACGCCTGCTGGCCGAGTACCCGGTGCGGGCTGGGCTGAATGCCGCGCCCGTCCAGCACCACGTTGGCCTGCAGGGTTTCGCCACTGGCCAGGGTGACCTGGTCGGGGCGAGCCTCGGTTACGTGGCAGCCCGTGCGCAGGGAGGGGCCCAGGGCAGGGGTGATGACCTGGGCGAAGCGCTCGCTGGTGATGCTGGCGTAGCCACTGGCAAGGCACCGCGAAAAAGCCGGGAAGTGCACATGGTAGGCCGGCCAGCGCTTGACCACCAGCGGTGCCAGCCAGCGCTGCTGCGGTGGCGTCAGGTCGGCATCATGGAACGACCAGGTGTGGTTGCCACCCAGCTCGGCGGCTTGCTCCAGGCACAGCACGCGCAGTTCCGGTCGCAGTTGCTGCAGGCGCCAGGCAATCAGGCCATTGGCCAGGCCGCCGCCCAGCAGAATCAGGTCATGGCGCACAGGTTGCCCTCCTGCAGCACAGGTTTGCCGCTGCGTAATGCGGTTTCAAGGATGTCAGCGCCGCGCTGGACGCCGCCGCAGGTGGCGAGTTCGGCCTGCAGCGCGGGGTGTGTGGGGGCTGGCTGGCTGAGCAGCCGCCCCAGTGCATCGGTGATGGGGCCGACCCCGGCATGGCGTGACAGCACCTCACCGAGCCGGTGGTAGCGCACGCGCGCAGCCACGCCAGGCTGATCGAAGGCGATGGGGATGACCAGCAGCGGGGTGCCAGCCGCCACGGTGTCGAGCACGGTGTTCAGGCCGCCATGGCTGACCACCACGCTGGCCTGGCGCACGGCCCAGTGTTGGGGGGCGAAATCGGTGACGAGGGTGGCGCCCAGTTGCAGCAGGCTTGCCTGTTGTGCCGGGCTCAACCCGCCGCAGTGGGCAACCAGCAGTTGAGCATCCAGGCGACGGCAGGCTTGGGCGATACGCGCGAACAGCTCGAAGCGGTGACCTTGCAGGGTGCCCAGGCTGGCGAATACCAGTGGTTTGCCGGCGTCGAACGCCCAGTCGGGTGTTGCAGTGCAAGGTGCGCCGCGCAACGGGCCCACCGCATGGAAGTGTGCGGGTAGCCCTTGCCGGTGGAAGTCCAGGCTACAGGGTGTCTGGCTCAACTGGGCCAAGGGCGACAGGCACTGGTGGGCCGCCTGGCGTGCCGGCAGGCCCAGCGCCAGGCACGCTTGCTCCAACGCATGTTGCATGGGCCGCATCAGCCAGTCATGCACGCGCTCACTGCCTTCGTAGATGCGCGGGTCAAGGCCATGGTTGAAGGGCATGACGGGCAGCGGCAGGCCGGGCTCCCGGTTGATCGGCAATGCGCAGGCAACCGAGAAGAACGGCAGCCCACAATGTTCGGCGGCCAGTGCACCTGCGGGCTCCATCTGGTCGCAGATCACCGCATCCACGTGCTGTTCACGCAGCGCCGCAGGCAGCCATTTGCACAGCATGGCGGAGGTCTGTGCCAGGTGCCGTATCAGCTGGCGCAGTTGCAGCGGCCCGGTTGGCCTGGCCACCAGCCCCATGGCGTGGTCCAGGCTACCCGGCGGGCAGTCGGCATGGCCAACCTCGACGTAACCCAGCCGTGTGTCGCTGACCCAGCGCTGCGCTTCAGGCTGATGGAAAAAACTCACCCGGTGCCCGCGCGCGACCAACTCGGCGCCCAGCGCCTGCATGGCCGCAAAGTGGCTGGGGTAGGGCGGTGCAACGACCGCAAAGTGGCTCATGCCAGGTCCAGGCGCGGCGGCACCAGGCGTGCCCGGCGCAACTGGGCAAGGTTTTGCGAGCCGGTGCAGAAGCAGGCGATGCGCAGTTGGCGGATGATCACGTCGAAGTGCGTCACTACCGCTTCGGTTGATGCCATGGCCGCTGTGAGCACCCCGGCGGCCTGGCCCACCAGGTCGGCGCCCAGGCGGATGGCCTTGGCCACATCCACCCCGTCGCGCACACCGCCCGAGGCGATCAGGCCGATACCGGGTACGGCGCGGTGCACCGTCAGCAGGCTCTGCGCCGTGGGGATGCCCCACCCGCTGAACGCCATCGCCACCGCGTGATCGGCGGCATTCTGGGTGCGTTCGGCTTCCACGGCAGCCCAGCTAGTGCCGCCGGCGCCTGCCACGTCGATCATCGCGACGCCGGCATCGCTCAGCTGGCGTGCCACTGCCGGGGAGATGCCAGCCCCTACCTCCTTGATGACAACGGGCGCCGGTAGATGCCGGCACAAGTGCTCGATGTGCGCCAGTACGCCCTGCCAGTTGCGATCACCCTCGGGCTGCACGGCTTCCTGCAATGGGTTCAGGTGGATGATCAACGCGTTGGCCTGCAAGCTGTCCACGGCGCGCCGGGCCAGGTCCAGGCCATCGGGCTCACGCAGCTGTGCAGCGCCCAGGTTGGCCAGCAGCGGTGCATCAGGTGCCAGCCGGCGCAACTCACTGGTCAGGCCTTGGTCATGGCCGGTGCGCAGGCTGACCCGCTGGGAACCCACCCCCATGGCAACGCCGAGTGCCTGGGCCGCTTCGGCCAGGTGATGGTTGATAAAACGGGCCCGTTCCGCCCCTCCGGTCATCGAGCTGATCAGCAACGGCGCCCGCAGGGGCATGCCGAACAGCTGGGTGCCCAGGTCTACGTCGTCCAGTGCCATTTCAGGCAGGGCGCAGTGCTCGAAACGCAGCGCCGACCACCCCGGGTCGACCCCATGGCTGGCGCTGCTGGTGGCCAGGGCGATATCCAAATGATCGTCCTTGCGTTGACTCAACGGGCTTTTGTTCATGCCGGCTCCATTGCCAGGGAATCATCCTGCGGTGCGTGCGGTCTGTGTGCATGAGCCAGACAACTTGTACAACGCGACGCGCTTTGTATAGCTAAGCTGAAAATTGGCACAGCATCAGGCAACGGCGTGCATCAGTCGTTCCTTTTCTACTACGGTCAATGGGCCGCCCACATCGCGAGGCAAGGATGACGACCACAGCCCCCACGCTCAGCGCCGCCGACGCCGGCCACGATCACCAGCTGGCTGCAGCGCACGCCGCCATCGAAGCCCGGCTGGCCGCCTTGTTGCCACCCGCCGGGCATGAACGGGACTTGGTCGCGGCGGCCATGCGTGACTGCACATTGGCACCGGGCAAACGCCTGCGGCCCATGTTGCTGCTGTTCACGGCCAAGGGCCTGGGGGCTTGCCCGCAGGCAGCGCTTGACCTGGGCTGCGCCGTGGAGATGGTGCACGCGGCCTCCCTGGTGCTGGACGACCTGCCTTGCATGGACAACGCAGCGCTGCGCCGTGGCCGGCCAACGCTGCACTTGGCCTTCGGTGAGGATGTAGCGGTACTGACGGCGATTGCATTGCTGTCGCGCGCCTTTGGCGTGGTCGCCGGGCTGCAGACGGTGGCACCGGAGGTGCGCAGCGACCTGGTGGTAACCCTCACCGCTGCCATTGGCAGCGAGGGTTTGGTCAAAGGGCAGCTACAGGATTTGCGCGATGGCGCGCGCCCGCGCACGGCGGCGGAAATCGCCGAGACCAACCAGCTCAAGACGGGCGCGTTGTTCGCTGCGCTGCTGGGCATGGCCGGCCGGCTGGCCGGTACCGGTACTGCGCAGCTGGCCTGCTTGCACCGCCTGGCCGACGCCCTGGGCCAGGCGTTTCAGCTGCACGATGACCTGCACGACCGTGACCCGGCCAGCGGCAAGAGCACCGGGCTGGACCAGGGCAAGTCCACCCTGCTGGCCATGTATGGTGAGCGTGAGGTGCGCCAACGGCTGGAGGTGCACCTGCAGACCGTTGAGCAGTGCCTGGTGAACCTGGCGCTGGCCGATTCGCCGATCTGCACGGCCATGCGCAGGGTCTTTGCGCGAAGTGCAGGGCAGGCTGGCGGTACCACGGGCGCGTGGTGCCAGAACCGGCTGGACGCCTCAGCGGGTGGCGCCTTTACCCAGCATGTCTGAACCGTTGGCCGCCCCTGGCTGTTCATACGCGGTGGCACCGGCGATGTGCCGGCCTGCCACGTAGCCGAACGTAAGCGCCGGCCCCAGGTTGATGCCCCCTGAGGGGTACCAGCCGCCAAAGATGCTGGCCATGTCCGTGCCCGCTGCGTACAACCCTTCGACCGGTTTCCCGTTGGCGTCCAGCACCCTGGCATTGCCATCGGTGCGCAGGCCGGCGAAGGTGCCAAAGCAGCCTGGTTTGACCTTCACGGCGTAAAACGGCCCATGTTCTATAGGGGCCACGCAGGGGTTCGCGCCATTGTGCTGCGGGTCACCCTGCTTGCGGTTGAACGATGTCGAGCCGCGGCCGAAGGCCGGGTCCTGGCCAGTGCGGGCATGCAGGTTGAAGGCATCCACCGTCGCGCGCAGCCCCGCAGGGTCGATCCCGCAGGCCTGCGCCAGCAACTCGAGGGTGGCAGCCCGCTTCAGGTAGCCGCTGCGCACATGTGGGCCCACCGGCAGCGGTGCCGGGCGTGCATGGCCCAAGCCGTAACGGCGAATGAACCGATGGTCGCACAGGAGCCAGGAGCACACCTCTTGATCCTCCGGTACCGCCGCCACCATCGCAGATACGTAGTCGTAGTAACCGTGCGCTTCGTTGACGAAACGCTTGCCGTTGGCGAGCACGCCGATGATGCCCGGCTTGCCTCGCTCGATGATGTGCGGAAAGTGGCCGATGCTGCCGTCGCTGTGCGGTACCTGGGAGACCGGCGCCCAGGCCACGGGCGACTTCAAGTCGGTGGCAACGATGCCGCCCGCCGACTCACCCAGGCGCAGCCCATCGCCTGAGCAGCCCTTGGGGGGCAGGGCCAGGTTGTCGTGGCCGCTGCTGTCGCGGGGGAATAATTGCTGACGGCGTGCGGTGTCGTGGGGGAACCCGCCCGCGGCCAGCACCACGGCGCGGGCGCGGATGCGTTGCTCACCATCAGGTGTGGTGACCGATGCGCCACAGACCCTGCCTTGCTCGATCAGCAGGTGCCTGGCCGGCGACGATGCCTGCAGGCGCACACCCAGGTCCTGCGCCGACTTGGCCAGGCGTGCAACCAGCGCCACCCCGTTGACCAGGTGCATGGCCCGGCCGTAGCGTGCCAGGTGATAGAGGTGGCGGCCGAAGCGTTTGCACACGTGCAGCAGCGCTTTGGGCGACCGGGTCATGTTGAGGAACGCGGCCAGGTCTGGCCCCGCCATGATGGGCATCCCCATGAACGAGGTTTCGCGCAGCGTCCTGCGCAGGCGCGGTAGCAGCGCGCCGACTTCGCGGGCGTCGTAGGGTGCAGCAATCACCTGGTGCCCCCCTTGTGCCGCGCCTGGGGTATCGCCGTGCATGTCGGGGATGCCATTACCGTCCACGAACTGCAGCGCTGTGTGCTGCTCGAAGAACGCCACCATGTGCGGGCAGGCGTGCAGGAAGGCCTCGACGCGCTCGGCGTCGTAGAACTCGCCCAATTCATAGCGTAGATACGTCAGTGGCTGGGTGAGGTCTTCTTCGATGCCGGCACGCCGCGCTAAGGGGTTGCGCGGTACCCAGGCCCAACCCCCGGACCAGGCGGTGGCCCCGCCGAACACGTCATCCTTTTCCACTAGCACCACCTTTTGCCCGTGCCAGGCAGCCGTAACGGCAGCGGCCAGGCCGGCAGCACCAGAGCCAATGACCAGTACATCGCATTCGGTTTCAACGGGCGCGGCAGACATCGCGAGATTCCTGTATTTTTATTGGAACTTGATTCCATATTCTTATGAGGGCCGGCATTGGCCGCAAGTAGCGAAGCGTCAAAGTCCGCGTTTATTGGGCGATAATCGGTCGAATCGGCCCGTTCAACACTGCACGCGCCTTTATCGACATGGAATCATCTTTCACAATTCGTTCCCTTTTTCAGGACACTCCCTATGGCCGGCAGTCAAATCGAGCGCGCATTCAGCCTTGTCGAAAGCCTTACCGGCGAGCCCCAGGGCTTGGCCCTGCAAACCCTTGCGGATCGCCTGGGTATTCCCAAAAGCGCCACTCACCGCATGCTTACCGAGCTGGTGCGGCTGGGCTACGTGCGCCAGAACCGTGACACCAGCCGCTACCAGTTGTCGGCCAAGCTTGTGGCGCTGGGCTTCCGCTACCTGGCCAGCAGTGGTGCTGACATCGTCCAGCCCATCCTTGACCGCCTGGCCCAGGACACTGGTGAACTGGTGCGCCTTGGGGTGATCGACGGTGCCCGCCAAGTGTGGATCGCAAAGTCCCAGGGCGCGCGCTCCGGCCTGCGCTACGACCCGGACATGGGCCGTGACGCGCCGCTGTTCTATACCGCCTCCGGGCATGCCTGGCTGGCCAGCCTGGAGGACGAGCAGGCCGTGCAGATGGTGCTGCGCCAGGGCATCGCCGACCCCGAACAGTTTGGGCCGAACGCGCCGCGCTCCATGGACCAGTTACTCGGCTACCTGCACCACGCCAGGGAGCGGGGCTACGCCTGGGTGGAGCAAACGTCCGCAGTCGGGATGTCTGCCCTGGCGGCTGTGATTCGACGCCCCAGCGACCTGGGGGTGATCGGCGTGCTGAGCATTGCCGGGCCCAGTGCACGGCTTGCGCCAGGGCGCTTGGCCGAGCTAGCGCCACTGTTGCTGGCGGCGGCGCAGGAGCTTTCGGTGGCAAGCCCGGCCAGTGAGCTGTTCGCCTGAGGCGCTTACTGGTCGATTACCGAACAGTGTCTGATGGCAGGGATGTCGAAAACAGGAACGAAGTTCTACAGTGCTGGTTATTGAATCCGGAATCCTGTTCCAGAAAGCCAACAATAATCTGCCGAGGACCTTCCTTTGACTTCACCTCTACGTATCGCGCTGGTCGGCGCAGGCATCATGGGCCGCCAGCACTACCAGCACCTGCAGCAAGTGCCGGGCGCGCAGCTGTGCGCGGTAGCAGACCCAGGCCCACAGGCCGAGGCGTTCGCTGCTGAATGCGCAGTCCCTTGGTTCGCGGACCACCGCGTGATGCTCGACAAGGTGCAGCCGCAGGCCGTGATTGTCGCCAACCCCAACAACCAGCACGTGCTGACGGCCCTGGACTGTGTGCAGGCGGGCGTGCCTGTGCTGGTGGAAAAACCGGTGGGTGTGCACCTGGATGAAGTGCGCACCCTGGTGGAGGCCTCACGGCGCACGGGTGTGCCCGTTCTTGTCGGGCACCACCGCCGGCACAACCCGCTGATCGCCAAGGCCCATCAGGTCATTGGCGACGGCGCGCTCGGCCGGCTGATCAACGTTACGGCCATGTGGCAACTGCAAAAGCCTGACAGCTACTTCGACACCGCATGGCGACGCGAGCCGGGGGCGGGCTTTCTCCTGACCAATCTCATTCACGACCTCGACCTGCTGCGTTACCTGTGCGGTGAAGTGGTGCAGGTGCAGGCTTTCACCCGCAACGATGTGCGCGGTTTTGCCAATGAAGACAGCGCGGCCGTGCTGCTGCAGTTCGAGAACGGCGCCCTGGGCAGCCTGACCGGTTCAGACGCTGTGGCGGCGCCCTGGAGTTGGGAACTGGACTCGGGCGAAAGCCCGGTTTACCCACGTCAGCCGGATCAGCCGTGCTACCTGCTGGCGGGCACCCAGGGCTCACTGAGCATTCCGCAGCTCAAGCATTGGCATTACGCCCAGGCGGGGGCAGGGTGGCATACGCCATTGCTGCAAAGCCAGGAAAGTATCCCGGTTGGCGAAGCCTTGACCCTTCAGTTGCAGCATTTCGTGCGCGTGGCCCGTGGCGAGCAGGCCCCATTGATTGATGCCGCCGATGGGGGGCGTACCCTGGCACTGGTCGACGCTATCCGACAGGCAGCCGCCAGCGGCCGGGCCTGCACTCCAGAATTGATTGCCTGACGGGCATGTTCTTTATTGACGGTGAAGCAAAATGACGGATCGAATTTTCTCCCTGGCAGCGCTTACGGTACTGGAGCTGTCGCCGCCGGACATGGTGGAAGCCGCTGCCCGCGCGGGGTATAGCCACGTAGGCCTGCGCCTGGTGCCGGCGACAGAGCAGGAACAGCACTTCCCGCTGGTGGCCGACGCGAGCCTGCGCCGGCAAACCCAGGCGCGCTTGCGCGACACCGGTATCAAAGTCCTGGACCTGGAGATTCTGCGGCTCAAGCCGGATACCTGCGTGGCGGACTTCAAGGCCATTCTCGACGTGGGCGCGGAGCTGGGCGGTACCGAACTGTTGGTGGCGGGCAACGACCCTGACGAGTCGCGGCTAACCGAGCGGTTCGCGCACTTGTGTGACTTGTCCGCAGACTACGGCATTTACCCGCATCTGGAGTTCATGCCTTGGACAGAGGTGCGTGACCTGCGCCAGGCCATGCGCGTTGTGGCCAATGCTGATCGCGGCAATGCCTGTGTATTGGTGGATGCCTTCCATTTCAACCGCTCGGCTTCGGCGCTGGCAGACCTGGCCACGCTGGCACCCGAGCGCATGCGCTATGCCCAGTTGTGTGATGTGGCGGGCCCGGTACCGGATGACATGGACGAAATCCTGCGCCAGGCCCGCAACGAACGGCGGTTTCCGGGCGACGGCGATGCTGACCTCGTAGGGTTGCTGCGTGCTCTGCCAGCGAACGTGCCGCTGAGCCTGGAAATACCGACCCGCCAGTTGCTGGAGCAGGGTATCAGTGGCGAACAACGGGCACGCATGGCCCTGCAACGGGCCAAGGCCGTGCTCGCCAAAGCCACCTCCCTTTCGTAAAAGCGAGGGATGCGCCGCAAAGCGGCGCTGCTTGCAGCCACCGCCCTTTCACACGCCCCCACGCCGCACATGCTTGGCCAGCACCTGCTCCAGCATTTCCCACATCAACGGGTCCAGGCTGAATGCCACGTTGAAGCGCATCCACCCGGTCTGCCCGGCATCGACCATGAACAACTGGCCAGGCCCGAGCATGATGCCTTTTTCCAGCGCATCGTCCAGCAGCAGCGCGCTGTCAGGAATCGCCGGATGGCGGGTCCAGATGTACATGCCTTCGTCCGACTCGGTGAACAGCTCGAAGCCCAGCCGGTGCAAGTGCCGGCCGACTTCCTGGTGGGCTTCGGCCAGGCGCTGGCGCAGGCGTTTGAGGTGCTTGCGCCAGCGGCCGTCGATGATCGCGGCATACACCACACGCTCCATCACCTGGGACGTGGTCAGCCCCGAGCGCATCTTCATCTGCAACAGCTGCTGCGCCAGGCCCGGGTTGGCCAGCATGTAGCCCACCCGCACATTGGGTGAGATGCTCTTCGAGTAGCTGCCCACGTACACCACCTGCTGCAGATGATCGAGGCTGGCCAGGCACGGCTGGGGTTCGGCGATCATGTCGGCGTACAGGTTGTTCTCGACCAAGCGGAAGCCATGCTGGCTGGCCAGTTGCAGCAGGCGGTGCAGTTGCGGCAGCGGGGTGCGCGAGCAGGTCGGGCTGTGCAGGTGCGGCTGGGTGAAGAACGCCGTCGGGCGGTGCTGCGTCAGCAGGTGCTCGAGGTGGTTGAGGTCGTAACCGGTAGGCGTGCGCGGTACGCCCACCAACGTGGCACCCTGGGTACGCAGGATGCTCATCAGGTTGGGGTAGCCAGGGTCCTCCACTAGCACCACGTCACCCGGCCGGACCAGCGTGCGCACCGCCAGGTCCAGTGCCTGGCTGGCGCCGTGGGTAAGCATCAATTGCGCAGGGTTGGCGACGATCGACAGTTCCTGTTGCAGGTTCTGCGCGGTCAGGGTACGCAGCTCCGGCAACCCCATGGGGTCGCCGTAACCGGACAACTCCAGCGGGCTGCCGGCCACCTGGCGCAAACCCCGGCGCAGGCCGTCTTCGTACATCCAGTCGTTGGGCAACCAGCCGCACCCCGGCTTGAACGGCAACTGGCGGATCTCGAAGATCTGCTGCAGGTACCATTCGGAGTTGAACGTTGGTCGGCTGGCGTCAGCCTCGGCAGTGTGCTGCTCCAGCAGTTCGCCCGCGGCCCGGTTGACGAAGAACCCCGCATTGCCCCGGCTCACCAGCAGGCCTTGAGCGACCAGGCGGTCGTACGCCTCGACCACGGTGAAGGTGCTCACCGAGTAGGTGGCGGCGAAGGCGCGGATGGACGGCACCTTGGCGCCGGGCTTGAGCGTCTGGTTGTCGATAAGGGTGCGAAGCCCGTCGATGATCTGGTTGACCAGCGGCGTCGTGGACTCTGGATGTAGTTGCAGCATGGGGTGCCTTCAGGTGGGTGTAGCCAGGCGCTTTGCCGGTGTATTGGTTCGGCGGCCTATACAGTGCAGTGCGAGTTTCATGCCACTGTGCATGGCTCTCTGCGTCGGACATTTTTACATTAGGTGTCGGATATCGCCACATAAAGCATGTTCAGTTCGCCCCAGGCGTCAGCCCTGGGGCGCGTCAGCAGGCCGCCATGGAAGGCCTGCGTGTGTTTGTCACACCATCCTGCCCGCATTAGCACTGATGTACAGGTGAAGCCGCCAGCCATCGGGGTTTCACGCATTTCCTTGGATAAAAAGAAGCACGGGGTACACAACTGATGGACGCAACATCCACAACAACCACCGCGAAAGGCGGGCACGAGAGCAAGCTCAGTGCCTCGCTCAAGTCGCGCCACCTGACGATGATGTCCATCGCCGGGGTGATCGGCGGCGCCTTGTTCGTCGGCTCCGGCAGCGTGATTCACAGCGCCGGGCCGGCTGCGGTGCTGGCCTACCTGGCAGGCGGCATCCTGGTGGTGCTGATCATGCGCATGCTGGGCGAAATGGCGACCTCGTCGCCCGACACCGGTTCGTTCTCCACCTATGCCGACCGCGCCATCGGCCGCTGGGCCGGGTTCACCATCGGTTGGCTGTACTGGTGGTACTGGGTCATCCTCATGGCCTGGGAGGCCTACGTGGCGGGCAAGATCCTGCATGGGTTCTTCCCGGATGTCAGCGTCAACGTCTTCGTGCTGGCCACCACCCTGGTGCTGATCACGGTCAACTTCTTCAACGTCAAGCACTACGGCGAGTTCGAGTTCTGGTTTGCGTTGATCAAGGTGATCGCGATCGTCTGTTTCCTGATCGTGTGTACCGCCGCGGTGTTGAACATCTGGCAGTTCGGTGAAGTGCGCGGCATCACCCACCTTACCGCCGAAGGCTTCATGCCCAACGGGATCACCACGGTGATCGGGGCCTTGCTGGGCGTGATGTTCGCCTTCCTGGGCGCCGAGATCGTCACCATCGCCGCCTCCGAAGCCAAGGACCCTGCCGCGCAGATCGTCAAGGCCACCAACTCGGTGGTGTGGCGCGTGTGCCTGTTCTATGTGGGCTCGATCTTCCTGATCGTCTGCCTGGTGCCGTGGAACGACCCGCACCTGGGCGTCTCCGGTTACGGTGCCTACCGCCGTACCCTGGAGCTGTTGGGCGTGCCTTACGCCGAGCTGCTGATGAACTTCGTGGTACTGACTTCGGTAAGCAGCTGCCTGATCTCCGGTCACTACACCGCCTCGCGCATGCTGTTCTCCCTGGCCCAGCGCGGCGATGCACCGTCGTTCTTCAAGATCACCCGGGCCGGCACCGGCGTACCGGTGTACGCAATCATGGGCTCGTGCGCCGTGGCCATCGTCTGCGCGCTGATCAACTTCAGCGAGACGCTGCGCCCCAAGGACGTGCTGGACACCCTGATGAACACCACCGGCATGATCGCCTTGCTGGTGTACCTGGTGATTGCCTGCTCGCAGCTGCGCATGCGTCGCAAGCTGATTGCCGAGGGCAAGGAAGTGCGCCTGAAGATGTGGCTGTTCCCCTGGCTGACCTACCTGGTGATCGCTTTCATCGTTGCCGCCTTGGTGACCATGGCCTTCATGCCTGACTACCAGATTCTGGTGATCTCCACCGGTATCGCCGCTGCGGTGGTGGTGGCAATGGGCGTGGTGCATCAGCTGCGCAGCAGCCGCCAGCACTAAGCGTCAACGGCGTTACATTGCGGCCGGCTCCCTTGGGACCCGGCCGCTGTGCATTGTGGGCCTTCCCCAGCCCCAGACACCCGGCAGATGGCATATGCTGGACCCATCGCTCAAGGAGATTGCTCCCATGTCCTGGTCCGCCACCCAGTATTCGCTGTTCGAAGACGAACGCACCCGCGCCGTGCGCGACCTGCTGGCCGCCGTGCCCCCGCGCCCGGTGCGCCACGCCACGGACCTTGGGTGCGGGCCTGGCAACTCCACCGAAGTGCTGCTGCAGCGCTGCCCTGATGCCCAGGTGACGGCGCTGGACAGTGACGCCGACATGATCGACAAGGCCCGTGAGCGCAAGCGCCTGTGCATTCCGCGGGTGCGCATGGTCACTGCCGACATTACCGGCTGGTGCGCGGCCGAACCCCAGGACCTGATCCTGGCCAATGCGTCGCTGCAGTGGGTACCCGACCACGCCAGCCTTTATCCGCACCTGGTCCAGCAGCTCAGCGAGGGCGCCAGCCTGGCCGTGCAGACCCCCGACAACCTGGAGGAACCGGCCCATGCCGCCCTGCGTGAAATCGCCAGCCAGGGCCCATGGGCGGCAACGTTCGCTGATTTCCGATTGCCACCCAGGCACGGCGCCAGCTTCTACTACGATGTGCTCAGCCCGCTGTGCACGCGGGTGGATGTGTGGCGTACCACCTACTATCACCCGCTGGTCGGCGGCGCCCAGGCGGTGGTGGAGTGGTTCAAGGGCTCAGCCCTGCGGCCCTACCTGGCACGCTTGCAGCCCCAGGAGCAGGCGCAGTTCCTGCAGCTGTACCTGCAGGCCATGCAGCACGCCTACCCGGCGGCCAGCGATGGCAAGGTGTTGTTGCCGTTTCCGCGGTTGTTCGTGGTCGCGACCCGTTGAGGCGCGGCCTGATGCCGACATGTGTTGTCGATCACGGGGCAGAGGCGTATAAAATGCACCCACTTTTTGTGCCGGTCGCTTCCTGAACCGGCCGCTGAAACAAGAGAGTCGACATGGGCGCACAGTGGAAAGCCAAACATAAAGAAGCCGCGGCCAACGCCAAAGGCAAGGTCATGGGCAAGCTGTCCAAGGAAATCCAGATTGCCGCCAAGGCTGGCGCCGACCCGGATATGAACCCGCGCCTGCGCCTGGCCATCGACCAGGCCAAGAAAGCCTCGATGACCCGCGAGACCTTGGAACGGGCCATTCGCAAAGGTGCGGGCCTGGACGGTGATGCCGTGCAGTACGCGGCGGTCAGCTACGAAGGCTTCGCGCCGCACCAGGTGCCGTTGATCGTCGAGTGCCTGACCGACAACGTCAACCGCACCGTCGCGCAGATTCGTGTGCTGTTCCGCAAGGGCCAGCTGGGTGCCAGCGGCTCGGTCGCCTGGGACTTCAACCACGTTGGCCTGATCGAAGCCACCCCCACCGGCGACGCTGACCCGGAAATGGCTGCCATCGAAGCCGGTGCCCAGGACTTCGAGCCAGGGGACGAGGAAGGCTCCACGCTGTTCATCACCGACACCACGGACCTGGATGCGGTGCAGAAGGCGTTGCCGGAGCAGGGCTTCACCGTGACCTCTGCCAAGCTGGGTTACACCCCGAAAAACCCGGTGAGTGCGGCCAGCCTGAGCGCCGAAGCCCTGGCCGAGGTTGAAGCGTTTCTGGAAGCCATCGACGAAAACGATGACGTGCAGAACGTGTACGTGGGCCTGACCGAGTGACCTGCCTGGGCCGCTTTCGCGGCCCGATCGCCGGCAGCGCCGGCGGCCACGGCCGCGCGTGACCTCCGCCAGGTTGCGCCTGGCCTGTGGGGCTGTCGATACCCCCGAGGGCAGCCTGCATGAACCCTAGTTTCGCCTCCCTCAGCCTGGCGCACCTGCGCACGCTGGAGCATCTGCTGCAACTGAAGAACCTGAGTCACGCTGCCGAGCGGCTGGGCGTCAGCCAGTCGGCCCTGAGCCGGCAACTGGCCCACCTGCGAGAAGCGTTCGACGACCCGCTGCTGGTGCGCCAAGGGCGTGGCTATGTGCTCAGCGAGCACGCCGAGGCCCTGGTCGAACCCCTGCGCCAGGTGCTTGAAGAGCTTCACAGTCTGCGCCAGCCCGCCGTCTTTGACCCTGCCCGCTGTGAACGGCGTTTTTGCCTGGCCGCCTCGGATTACGTGGCCGAGCACATGTTGCCGCTGCTGGTGGCAGCGCTGGAGCAGGAGGCACCTGGGGTGTGTCTGGAGTACCGCACCTGGCAGGCCGGGCAATACGCCTTGCTTGCCAGTGGCGAAATTGACCTGGCCACCACCCTGTTCGACGAGTCGCCGCCCAACCTGCATGGGCGCCTGCTGGGCGAAGACCGGGCCGTGTGCCTGATGCGGCGCAACCACCCGCTTGCCGCCCACCCCGTGCTCGGCCAGGGCGATTACCTGGCGCACAAGCATGTGCGTATTTCCGGGGGTGGCGACAAGGACAGCTTCATCGACCGCCATTTGCGGGCGCAGGGCCTGCAACGTCGGGTAGGCCTGGAGGTGCCGTTTTTCTCCGCTGCGGTGCAGGTGATCGCGGCCAGCCAGGCGGTAGCGACGGTGCCCGAGCATATTGCGCGGCAACTGTGCCGCCTGCATGCGCTGGCCTGGCGGCCACTGGGCTTCGTGGAACACACCCAGCGTTATTGGGTGGTCTGGCATCAGCGCCTGCAGGCCTCGGCTGAGCATCGGTGGTTGCGCAACCGGGTGTTCGAGCTGTGGCGTCAGTCGCAGTTCGGCGTGCAGGGTGGCATTGCGGGTTCGCCATAGCAGCTATGCACGAAGCGGGGTTATTCGCCAGGGGCACTGTGCCTAGACTAGAGCAGTATCTGGCAATCACATTCCTCAGGAGAGCCCCCGTGACCCCCGAACAATTCCGCCAATACGGCCACCAGCTGATCGACCTGATTGCCGACTACCGCCAGACCGTGGGCGAGCGGCCGGTGATGGCTCAGGTTGAGCCCGGCTACCTGAAGGCGGTATTGCCTGACGCCGCTCCGCAACAGGGCGAGGCGTTCGAAGCGATCCTCGCGGATGTCCAGCAGGCGATCATGCCTGGGTTGTCCCATTGGCAGCACCCGGACTTCTACGGCTATTTCCCCTCCAACGGCACCTTGTCGTCGGTGTTGGGCGATTTTCTCAGCACCGGCCTGGGCGTGCTGGGCCTGTCCTGGCAGTCCAGCCCGGCCTTGAGCGAGCTGGAAGAAACCACCTTGGGCTGGTTGCGTGAGTTGCTGGGTTTGTCGGCCCAGTGGAGCGGGGTGATCCAGGACACCGCGTCGACCAGCACGCTGGTTGCGCTGATCAGCGCCCGTGAACGCGCCACCGATTACGCCCTGGTGCGTGGCGGCCTGCAGGCCGAAGCCAGGCCGCTGATCGTGTATGTCAGCGCCCATGCCCACAGCTCGGTAGACAAGGCGGCGCTGCTGGCCGGCTTCGGGCGCGCCAATATTCGGCTTATCCCCACCGACGAACGCTACGCCTTGCGCCCAGAGGCACTGCAGGCCGCCATCGAACAGGACCTGGCGGCCGGCAACCAGCCGTGCGCGGTGGTCGCTACCACCGGCACCACCACCACCACGGCCCTCGACCCGCTAAGCGCTATCGGCGCCATCGCCCAGGCGCACAAGCTGTGGCTGCACGTGGATTCCGCCATGGCGGGTTCGGCGATGATCCTGCCCGAGTGCCGGTGGATGTGGGGCGGCATCGAGCTGGCGGACTCGGTGGTGGTTAACGCGCACAAGTGGTTGGGGGTGGCGTTCGACTGCTCGATCTACTACGTGCGTGATCCGCAGCACCTGATCCGCGTCATGAGCACCAACCCCAGCTACTTGCAGTCGGCCGTGGATGGCGAGGTAAAGAACCTGCGCGACTGGGGTATCCCGCTGGGGCGCAGGTTCCGGGCCCTGAAGTTGTGGTTCATGTTGCGCAGCGAAGGGGTAGAGGCGTTGCAGGCACGTCTGCGGCGCGACCTCGACAATGCACAGTGGTTGGCCGGGCAGGTAGCGGCTGCCGCCGATTGGGAGTTGCTGGCGCCGGTGCAGTTGCAAACCCTGTGCATTCGGCATCGGCCTGCGGGGCTGGAAGGCGAGGCGCTGGATACCCATACCCGGGGTTGGGCGCAACGGCTGAACGCTTCCGGGGCAGCTTACGTGACACCGGCCACGCTGGATGGCCGCTGGATGGTGCGGGTTTCGATTGGCGCGTTGCCGACCGAACGGGCAGATGTGGAGCGGCTGTGGCGGTGGCTGCAGGGGGTGGTGAACTGATTGTCAGACAGCGCCTTGGGTGGCGGAGCGCAGCTTGCGATCTGCCACCCAAGGCGCTGGGATCAATGACCGATCAGTGGCTCACGGCCTGCAAGCTCCCCTTGCGGCTGGCCTCATAGGCCTCCTTCTCCATCGGCTTGGCCTGCGGATTACCCAAGTCTTCCATGGTCAGGCGATGGGTTTCCGGCGCGATGTAGGCCGCCAGTGCACACACGCAAGTGATGAAGAACGCCAGGCCGCCGACTACCAGCGGAATGTTGTCCGAGCCAGGCGGCGCCACCAGGGCGAACAGCGCCGGCAGCATGGCGGTGAGCATGGTGCCGATGTTCTGCGCGATGGCCATGGCCGAAACGCGGTAGCGGGTCTGGAACAGCTCTGGGTAGAAGCTTGGGAACACCGCGTTGTAGCCCTGGTAGACCATGCCCCACATGACGATCGACGAAGCGAAGGCCAGCGGCACGTTCTGGATGCTGATCGCGTACAGGTACACGAAGGCCAGCAGCCCCGAGCCCAGGCACCCGGCAATCATGGTCGGGCGACGGCCAATGCGGTCTGAAAGGTTGCCCACGAACGGGATCACCAGCACTGCCACGATATTGCCCACCACCGGAATCCACAGGTACACGCTCTTGTCGAACCCGATGCCATAGGCCGGCTGTACCGCGTAGGCCGCGCCGAAGATGGTGGCGACCACTGGGATCACGTTCATCAGTGCCATGAACATCACCAGCACCATGTGCTTCCAGCTGTGGCGGAAGGCTTCGCTGATGGGTGACTTGGCTACCTTGGCCTGCTTTTCTTCCTTCACGAACGCGGGGGTTTCATGTACTTCCTTGCGGATGATGAAGCCTGCAATCAGCACCACTGCGCTCATCAGGAACGGAATGCGCCAGCCCCAGTCATTGAACGCCTCGCTAGGCATGAAGTAAGCCAGCGGCAGGAACACGGCGGCAGCCATCACCTGGCCGGCCTGTACCCCTTGCAGGGTAAAGCTGGCGTAGTAACCGCGTCGCCCGAACGGGGCATGTTCCATGATCATCGAGCTGGCGCCGGAGATTTCACCCGCCACGGCAAAGCCCTGAACCAGCCGCAACAGCACCAGCAGGGCGGGTGCCAGCATGCCGATGTCGTGGTAGGTGGGCAGCAGGCCGACGGCCATGGTCGAGATGCCCATCAGGAACATGCACAACAGCAGCACGTTCTTGCGACCGCGCGTGTCGCCCCAGTGGCCGAGCACGAAGGCACCGACCGGGCGCGCCAGGTAGCCCACACCGTAGGTGGCCAGCGAGGCAATGATGGCCATTTTAGGGTCGGTATTGGGGAAGAATATCTGCGGGAAAATCAGTGCAGCGGCTTGGGCGTAGATGAAGAAGTCGTAGTACTCGAGTGCCGAGCCTATCCATCCACTGGCGGTCGCTTTCTTGGCTTGAGAGCTGGAGTGAGCCATCGTTGTCTCCGTTGTTATTGTTGTAGCGCAGGCTCCGGCTGGAAACGCCAAGGCAGGAGGCGGTGAACATTGGGCCTGCGTCTGTGATGCATGTTGACCACGGGCCAGCGGTCAGGCAATTCGCTAAAACGGGTTTCGTGCGATAATCGAACGCAAAACTAACCATTCCGTACAAAGGGATTGAAGCGCCGACTTTACCTGCGAATAATCCATCGTGCCAGAAACTGTAACGGGGGTTTTGCATCCCCGCTGGCCCCGTGATCCCCCTGACAACAAGGAACTCCCGCCATGCAGCGTTCGATCGCCACCGTGTCCTTGAGCGGCACCCTGCCGGAAAAGCTCGAGGCCATCGCCGCCGCCGGCTTCGACGGCGTCGAAATCTTCGAGAACGACCTGCTGTACTACGCCGGCAGCCCGCGCCAGGTACGCCAGATGTGCGCCGACCTGGGGCTCGCCGTGACGCTGTTCCAGCCATTTCGCGATTTCGAAGGCTGCCGCCGCGATCGCCTGCAGAAAAACCTTGACCGAGCCGAGCGCAAGTTCGACCTGATGCAGGAACTGGGCACCGACCTGGTGCTGGTGTGCAGCAATGTGCAGGCCGACGCGCTGGGCGACGAGCAACTGCTGGTCGACGACCTGCGCCTGCTGGCAGAGCACGCTGGCAAGCGCGGCTTGCGCATCGGCTACGAGGCCTTGGCCTGGGGCCGCCATGTGAATACCTACCAGCAGGTATGGAACCTGGTACGCCAGGCGGATCACGCCGCCCTGGGTGTGATCCTGGACAGCTTCCACACCTTGTCGCTCAAGGGTGACCCCGCCGCCATCCGCGATATTCCCGCCGACAAGATCTTCTTCGTACAAATGGCCGACGCGCCAATCCTGGCCATGGATGTGCTGGAGTGGAGCCGCCATTTCCGCTGCTTCCCGGGGCAGGGTGAGATGGACATGGCCGGGTTCCTGGCGCCGATTCTGGCCACGGGTTACCGCGGGCCGTTGTCCCTGGAAATCTTCAACGACGGTTTCCGCGCTGCGCCGCCGCGGCAGAACGCCGCCGACGGCCTGCGTTCACTGCTGTACCTCGAAGAGCAGACGCGCTTGCGCCTGGAGCAGGAAGGCACTGGCATCGAACCGGGCGTGCTGTTCGCGCCGCCTGCTGCCAGCACCTACGACGGCGTTGAGTTTCTGGAGTTCGCCGTGGATGAAGCGGTGGGCGCGCGCCTGAACGGTTGGCTCAAGAAACTGGGCTTTGCCGAAGCGGGCCAGCACCGGAGCAAGGACGTACAACTGCTGCGCCAGGGTGATATCAACATCGTGCTCAATGCTGAGCCTTACTCGTTCGGTCACAACTTCTTTGAAGCCCACGGGCCTTCGCTGTGCGCTACTGCCTTGCGGGTGAGGGACCAGCAGGCGGCCCTCAAGCGCGCCACGGCGTTCCGGGGCCAACCGTTCCGCGGGCTGGTCGGGCCCAACGAGTGCGAGGTGCCGGCCGTGCGCGCCCCGGATGGCAGCCTGCTGTATCTGGTGGAGCAGGGCAGTGCGGGCCAGAGCCTGTATGACACCGACTTCAGCCTGAACCCGAGCGCCGCGCCCACCGGCGGGCTGCAGCGTATCGACCACATGGCGCTGGCGCTGCCGGCCGAGTCGCTGGACAGCTGGGTGCTGTTCTACAAGAGCCTGTTCGGCTTTGCCGCTGATGACGAAGTGGTGCTGCCTGACCCTTACGGCCTGGTGAAAAGCCGCGCCCTGCGCAGCCCCTGCGGTACGCTGCGCTTGCCGCTGAACATCTCGGAAAACCGCAACACCGCCATTGCCCATGCGCTGTCCAGTTACCGGGGGTCGGGTGTGCACCACATCGCATTCGATTGCACGGACATCTTCCGCGAAGTGGCCCGGGCCAAGCTGGCGGGGGCGCCGTTGCTGGAAATCCCGCTCAATTACTACGATGACCTGGCTGCGCGGTTTGACTTCGATGACGAGTTTCTTAGCGAGCTGGCTTATTACAACGTGCTCTATGACCGTGATGCGCAGGGGGGAGAGCTGTTCCACGTGTATACCGAGCCGTTCGAGGATCGGTTCTTCTTTGAGATTATCCAGCGCAAAGGGGGGTACGCGGGGTATGGGGCGGCCAACGTGGCGGTGCGGTTGGCGGCGATGGCCAAGGCTCGCAGTGGGGTGGCGCGTAAGCCGGTGTTGTAGAGGTGGGTTTGACGGTTGAATGCGCTTTGTGGGTTTTGATAGGGGCATAGTCCTTTTGCTAGGGGGACGCTGATTCAGTTTTTTGGCGGACTGTCATTTTTGTTCGGGCCGGTAGTGGCCTGCCGCCAGGCAGGCCGTTATACGACGGCCGTTCAGAACTTCCAGCGAGCGTTGATCACCGCGTTGCGCGGGTCGCCGTAGGACCCCGAGTTGAACGTGCCCAGCCCGTCGTAATACGTCTTGTCGAACAGGTTGTTCACGTTCAGACCCACGCTCAGGTTCGAGTCGACTTCATAGTTGGCCAGCAACCCGACCACGCCGAACGGCCGCTGGTGAGCCTTGGTCCCAAAGGCTTCGTTGACCGCGTAAATGTCGCTCTGCCAGGTCATGTTGCCGCCCACCGTCAGCTTGTTCAGTTCGCCGTGCAGGCGATAGGTGGTGCCGAGTTTGAACAGGTTCATCGGCTGGTTGGTTTCGACGCGATGGTCATCCTTGTCGTGGGATTCGCGGTAGGTGTAGCCGCCGATGACGTTCCACCCGGGCAGCACTTCGCCGGAGATTTCTGTCTCGACGCCCCGCGTGGTAGTACCGCTGATGGCCTGATACACCTCGCGGCCGTCTTCGCCAGTGTCGACAAATTGCGGTGTGTTCTTCTGCTTCACCTCAAACAGCGCAACGCTCGCGTTCAGCGCGCCGTCGTAGAACGAGCCCTTGAGGCCCACCTCGTAGTTGTCGCCTTCCAGCGGTTTGAGCGAGGTGTTGCCTGCCGTTTTGTAGAAGGTCTGTGGCAGGAAAATGCTGGTCCAGCTGGCGTAGACCGAGTAAGTATCGTTCAGCTCGTAGATGACGCCTGCGTACGGCGTGACCACGCCAGTCTTCTTGGTGCGATCACTGCTGGTGGATTCGCCGGTGAAATCGTCGCTGCTGTCGTCCTTTTCCGTCCAAGAACTGACCCGCGTGCCAAGGATCACCGACAGCGCATCCGCAGGTTTCAAGCGCACGGCCCCGTAGACGCCGTTCTGACCGAGGCGCGTCAGGTTCTCACCGGTTTTGCCCAGGTGCGGTTTGCCACCGGGGTTGCCATCGTAGGTGTAAATGTTGTCGACCGAGGGCGTTGCACGCTCATAGTCCGGGTAGTTGAGGTGGGTGTACGCCACGTTGGCGCCGAACACCAGCTCATGATCGCGGCCACCCAGTTCAAACGGCCCGGTGACGTACAGGTCGCCGTTGTCCTGGGTCTGATAGCTGTCCAGCCGGTTGACGTACATGCGCACGCCGCCACCGGTTTCGAAATCCGGCGCACCGGCACTGGCCGAGCCGACCACGCCGTGGCGGTAGCCGTACTGATGGGTGTAGGCGGCTTTGAGGGCCCAGTTGTTGGCGAGTTTCTGTTCCAGCACGGTGCTGAAGTTGTACAGCGTGTTGTTCAGGTAGCTCCATTTCGCGCCGGGGTTGAATGAACGGGAAAAATGGGTCGCGGTGCCGTTGCTGTTGAACAGCGGGATGTGGCCGAAGCTGACGCCGTCGGAGTCGTTGTTCTGGTAATCGAGGCTGAAGCGCAGCAGCGTGTCTTCGCTCAGGTCCACGTCCACCGCGCCGTACATCACGCGTTTCTCGGTTTTGTACGAGTCGATGAAGGAACCGGCGGTTTGGTACACGCTGACCAGCCGCCCCCGCACATTGCCGCTGTCGGTCAACGGCCCCGCCACATCGGCCTCCGCCCGATAGCGGTCCCACGCACCGGCCTCACCGTACACGTACCCCTGAAACTCCGAGGTCGGGCGTTTGCGAATCAGGTTCAGCGTCGCCGACGGAGTGCCCGCTCCGCTCAACAGGCCGGTGGCGCCGCGCACGACTTCCACGCGGTCGTAAATCGCCATGTCGGCCAGGGTGCTGGTGTACTGCTGGGATTCGTTGGCCGTCTGGGAAGGAATGCCGTCGTATTCGAAGTTTTGAATCTGGAAGCCGCGCGAGTAAAAGGTGTAGCGATCACTGTCTCGGTGGTTGCTGGACAGGCCCGGCGTGAACTTGACCACGTCGTCCAGCGACGCCAAGTGGTGATCGGTCATGACCTGGCGCGGGATCACAGTGACGGACTGCGGGGTCTCTTTCAGCGACAGCCCCATCTTGGTGGCGGTGCTGGTCTGGCGCGGGGTGTAAGTGCCGGTATTCTCGGTGGTCTCATCGATTCCCGTACCGACGACGCTGGTGGCGCTGAGTTGCAGGGCCGAGGTTTTCTTGGCGCGGTACAGCACGTAAACCCCTTGTACGCCGGGGGCGGCAATCAGGTCCGAGCCCGCGAGCAACGTCGCGAAGCCTTGGTCCACGCTGTACGTGCCGTTGAGTCCGGCGCTTTGCTGGCCATCGGTCAAACCCGTCTGAAACGACAGCACCACGCCTGCTTCATTGGCGAAACGGCCCAATACCGCGCCCAGCGGCCCCGCTGCGATGGCGTAGTTTTTCTGCACGCTGGCTGCCTGCGCGTACGCCCCGCCCAGCAAGATTGGCTCCAGCCACGCGAGCGATGCTCCCAGTACGGCGAGTTTCAAGGTGGTGCGGGGCTTGAACGCAAAGGGATGTCGGGTGGCGGTTTTTGACGGGGTGCGCATGTTGGCTCCTGATGCCCTTTTCGGGCGTTGTAAGGGTCTCTTACAAGGAGTCGCGCGAGCGTGCGCAAATCGACAATGTCACCCCAAAAAGAATGAAAAAGGTCAGACGGACGCTTGATGCTCAACCAGACGCGTCCAGAAATCGGTATAGCGCACCACCTTGACCGGCAACGAGCGGGCAATCGCTGACAGCGCCAGATCGATGTCATCCAGCGGATAGGAACCCGAGACCCGAAGGTGCGCAATCTCCGGCGCGCAACCGAGGTATCCACTGCGATAGCGCTGCAATTCACTGATGAGACGGTCCAGGCGCCAGCCATCGACCACGAGTCGCCCGCTAACCCACGTGTCAGCCAGAGGGTCCAGCGGGTGACGGTCGAACAGCGTGCGAGCGTTGAGGCTCACGGTCTGGCCGCTGTCGATGATCGTCTGCTCTCCCGGCGCGCCTTCAGGGCGAACCGCCACCGCATGCTGAAACACGGTCAACTGCGTGACACCGTCCTGCTGCCGCACGCTGAAACGAGTGCCCAGTGCCTCCATCTCACCCTGTGCGCTGCGCACGATGAGGGGCCGGGGATCCTTGGCGGTTTCGATGAAGATTTCGCCATGGCGCAGCAGAATCAGTCGCGCCTCTGCGTTGAACACGATGTCTACGGCACTGGCCGTGTTCAGGACAAGCGTACTGCCATCGGCCAATGTGCGGGTCAGGCGCTCGCCAGTGTCAGTGCGCAGATCGGCGAGCAACACGGGCACTTCGCGATACCCCGCCCAGCCCAGCGCGCCAAGACCGGCACACAGCGCAACCGTTTTGAGCACGCCACGTCGCCCGAATGAAGCGCGACCTGCGCGATCCAGTACCTGATACCCCAGCGCGCCCCTGGCATTGCCCAGTTGTGCCTGCAATAGCGCGACCCGTTCCCAGGCCCAAGGGTGCAAGGGGTTTTCGTCGTGCCAGGTCTGGAACTGGCGCTGCATCGTGGCGTCACCTGGCGTGGCGCCCATTCGTGCAAACCAGTGCGCCGCTGCGCTCAAGGCCTGATGCTCGGGGGAATGGTTCACGCGCCGTGGTCCAGCTGGAACAGCAGACAATGCTCGGTGGCGCGGGCGATGTATTTGGTCACCGAACTCACCGATACGCCCAGTTGTTCAGCAATGTCCTTGTAAGCCAGACCCTGCAACTGCGCGAGCAGGAACGCGTTCTTCACCCGCTTGCCCAGCCCGCTGAGCATCGAGTCCAGCGCGTGCAGGGTTTCCAGCAGCATCAGGCGTTCTTCCGGGGAGACAGCGTAACGTTCGGGCTGTTCAGCCAGGATTTGCAGGTAGGCCTCTTCCACCGACCGACGCCGAAAACTGTCGACCATGACCCGTCGGGCGATGGTGACCAGAAAGTGTCTGGGTTCGATCAATTTGTGGGTGATCGGTTGTTTGCGGTCCTCCAGTAACACGCGCATGAACGTGTCTTGCGCCATGTCAGCGGCCTGATGAGAACAGCCCAGACGACCCCGCAGCCAATTCACCAGCCAGCCATGATGAGCGCCATACAGCGTCGCGACGCCCTGATCAGAATGGGAAGAGGAAGAATGAGCGGCCATGGTGGGAAACACAGGCAAACAGGAATGGTTCGCAATATATTTCAATCGGAAACATTCGGCAATGTGCGTCGCGCCAGGCTTTGGGCGTGCAGGGGGAAGGAATGTTTGCCGATGTCGATGCCGATCAGGGTGACCCTGTTCATGCTGATGGCCTGCGCAGTAAAAAGCACCCTGCGAAAGCGTACGCTTTGCAGGATGCTGGGGTGAACTAAATGAACGTAGCAGTTGCCGCACCCCATGCGAGCCTCTACGCTTGCCGGCTGGATCAAACCGAACCTCGCTAACCGATTAAAACCATCCTCAATACCAACCCAAGGAAATCTGGCGAATGGATACGCGTTGCACCTCTCTGGACGAAGTCCGCCAGCGCATCGATGAGATCGACCGGCACGTCGTGTCGCTGCTGGCCAGCCGCGGCGACCTGGTGGCGCAAGCTGCCGGCTTCAAGAAAACCACCGACGACGTACGTGCCCCGGCGCGCGTCGAGCAGGTCATCGCCAAGGTACGCGCCATGGCGCAAGAAACCGGTGCCTCACCGGTGGTCGTGGAGCAGGTCTACCGGGCAATGATCTCGGCGTTCATCGCCGATGAACTGGCCACCTATGCTCAATTGGCCAACCAGGCTTCAGCCACCTGACGAGCGTGACGATGGAGGTGGTGACAGTGTTCAAACGCGCCAGTATTACCCTGCTGATGCTTGCAGTGACCTCGCTCGCTGGCTGCATCCCCTGGCAGCGCGAGCGTGCTGCGTATGCGGACCTGTGCGAGTCCGAGTTCCAGTTCAAGGTGCCCGGCCCGCAGGGTGAGACCACGGTGTACCTTGAAACCTACCTCTACGACCACGCGGCCCGCTGGCGGGATCAGCCCTACGAACAGGGGTTGCACGTGGAGTACCCTGGCGAGCGCTACAAACAGCCAGAGTTCTACGTGCAGATGATTGCCTACAACCAGGACCGCGCCCGGCCCTCAGCAGGCTCGACCCGTGGCGTGCCACCTGTGCCGGTGCTCTACGACAGCCGCCAGGCCTACATCACCTTTGCCGATGGTACACGGCTGAACGCGCGCCCCGAGGTCTATGTTGGCAGCGACGACATTCACGACTTCCCCTCGTTGACCGAGCAGTCCGCCCGACCTTCGCCCTACGACATCAACAGCGATGAAGTGCACCGGCTGATTCCCAAGCTCACCAACAACAAGCGATATGGCTCGGCCTATGTGATCTTCCAAACCAACCAGTTCAATGCCGACTCCAGGTGGACCATTCACCTGGGTAGCTTGCAGGTTGCTGGGCAGACGCTGGCCATCCCGCCGCAGAAGCTCTGCTATCACCCAGTCAAGAAATGGATCGGCATAGAGCCCCTCATGCGGCCCTGACAAGTTTTCACGCCAGGTGCGTGTGTGACGGATGGAACGATTCAGCCGCCATTGCCGTCGGTACTTCAGGTCTTTTGAAAGGAGTACCCCATGAAGTACCGTGCACTTGGCAATACCGGGCTGATGGTGTCCGAACTGGTCGTAGGGACCGTCCCGTTTGGTGGGCGCGGCGCCTTCGAGAAAACCGGCAGTGTGGATGTGGACCTGGCCAGGCGCATGTTCGACGCGGCCTTTGATGCGGGCGTCAACCTGGTGGACACGGCCGACCTGTATTCCCATGGGCTGGCTGAGGAGATCGTGGGCAAGGCGCTGGGCGAGCGACGTCAGTCGATCATCCTGGCCAGCAAGGCGCGCAGCCCGATGGGTGACAACCCCAACGACAGCGGCGCGTCACGCTATCACCTGATCCGCGCTTGTGAAGCCAGCCTCAAGCGCCTTGGCACTGACCACATTGACCTGTACCAGATCCACAACTGGGACGGCGTTACGCCTGTCGAGGAGACCCTTGCAGCCTTGGACCACCTGGTGCAAAGCGGCAAGATCCGCTACTTCGGCACCTCCAACTACACCGCCTGGCAGATGATGAAAACCCTCGGCAGTGCCCAGCTCAATGGCTGGCAGCAGCCGGTGTCCCAACAGATCTACTACACCCCTGAGTCGCGCGAGGCCGAGTACGAGCTTTTGCCGATGGCCATCGACCAGGGCTTCGCAACGCTGGTGTGGGGGCCACTGGGGGAGGGCTTGTTGACCGGCAAGGTCCGCCGCGGGCAGCAGACGCCAAAGGGCACGCGCCAGGGCAACGACTGGCCGGAACCCTATGTGCACGACCGCGAGCGCGCCTACGACATCATCGAAACGCTGATTTCGGTCGGGGAACGGCATGGCTGCTCACCCGCGCGGGTATGCCTGGCTTGGCTGAAGGACCGGCCCGGTATCACCAGCGTCATCACCGCCGGGCGCACGCTTGAACAGTTGCAGGACAACCTGCAGGCCGTGGCGCTGAAGCTGACGTGCGAAGACCTGCAACAGATCGAGAACGCTACCCGCTTGGCACCGCAGTACCCTTACTGGCACCGCATTGCGGCCGGCATGGACCGGATCGATCCCGCCGAAGCACCATTCATCGAGGCCTATCGAGAAACCATGAAGCAGTAACCGTTACCTCAACAGGGCGGGTCTGCCCTGATGGATAGGGCTGCGAGCACCCCGACATGAATCTTTTCCTGTCCTGTCGGTCAGGTAATAAGACCCCCACTCATGATCGAGGTGCTCATGCAAACGTTCACCGTTCACTATCTGCTCAACGGCAACGCGTCCAGCCATACCTTTGAGCTGAACCAGGCTGAGCTCCCCGCCCACGACGCTGCGCTGCACCTGATCGTGCTGCACTTTGGTGATGGCGAGAACAGCCTGGTGATGCCGCCAGCCGATGCCACGCCTGCAGAGGTACTGGCGCAGGCTGAAGTGTTGGGGCTTACTCAGATAGAGGTTGCCTAGCCCTGTCCGCCAGCGACTTCTCCATGACAACGGTGCGCTCTAGGCCGTGAAGGACTTCGCGGACCTTGCGATACCCCAGCTTGGCGTAGAAGCCTTGCGCCGTAACGGAGGACGGAACCTTCAACAGGGCAAAACCGCGTTTGAGTGCCTCACATTCCACGCGGTGGACCAGTTGTTCACCGATGCCTGAGCGTTGGTTCGCCGGGTTGACGAACACGCTCCTGAGAACGTCGCTTTCAAGGCTCGCGGTTGCCACGATGCCGTCACTGACGGCGACAAACATTATCCGCCGTTCGAGCAACTGCGCTACAGCAGCCGGCGTGAACGACATGGCTACACGGCCCAGCGTTTCCGCGTCGTAGTCGGCCGCATTGGTTACGCGCAGCGTGGCCAGTATCACGCTGCTTATGCCCTGTGCGTCGTCTGAGGTGGCTTCACGAATGTGGTAGTCCAAAAAACCCTCCCGATCATTGCTGCGCCATTGGTCGCCCATCAGGCACTCCCGGATCAGCCAGCGGCTCTGAATTTCAGGTGCACATTCAAGCGCCTTTATCAGGAGAATGCCAATGTCCATTGATCACAACATCACTGACACCGATGAAGGCCATGGCTCCGGCCTGGAGCAGACGCCATCCGAACCTAAGCAGGGTGCTGGGGAAAATGGGTCCCAGAAGCGCCCTGAAGACTGGAACCCACCGCCAGGCAACCCCGGTTCCGATCAGGACAGCCAAGTACCCCGCGACAACGGCACTGCACGTACCCACGAGGACGAGGCCCGTGATGCGGATGTGCTGGAGGAAGACATGAAGGATGTTGAGGCTAACAACTCTGTTTCAAACGAGCACCCTTGACTCAGGTATTTAATGATGAGCTGCTCTGAAGCGGGTAGCGCTGACCGGTGCGGTGATTGGACAATCGGGTAGCTGAGCTGGAATGCTACACATCTTTGATTTTCAGGGATGAGATATGACAGTCATCGCACTGTTTGAGGAGGCGCGAGTTGGGATCTCGGATGTATTGCTCAGCCGCAGTAAAAGCCTTGAAGTTGCGCGCACACCAACGGGTGGGACCGCCGAGGATTTTGCCCGGTATGGCCTGGAGGTATCCAGGCTAGTCCGTAAGGTTGTGAGTGCCGAGGGGCCCTCTGGTAAAGCGGAGTTTCTGGTTGCCGGCACGGTAAGGCACATTGAATTTTTCACCGCTGCGCTGCGGATTGCTTTCAAATGTCCGCGTGATCTGCCTGAACAATTGCAACGTAAAGCGTTGCTGGGTGGGCCATTTGGCTGCTTTGAGGCTGCAGCACTACTGTGCGATGCCCTGGGGTTCTCCCAGTTCGAAGCCGCCGGCGTAGCGGGTAACCGCCTCGCGCATCATACGTTTGATGCGGTCCGTGTGTATGAAAACATCCCCTACTTTGGTCAGGTTTTGATTGCAGGCAGCGGTGCGCGTGACCTGCTGGGCTGGTTGAGGATACGCGGAGAATCGATGTTGCTTAAGCACGGTGATGGAAACGAAGATGACCGACGGTTTCACATCACCCATATGGTGCCTTTGTTGTTGATGGCCGAGGACCTTGGAGATCAGCGCACGCTTCAGGCGGGGGTGGGTGGTTATTACGAGTCGTTTGTACTACAACCGGGTGGGCTGTCCCCCGTGGATGACTGCTTGACATTGTTTGTAGACATCATCGGACGCAGGCGAGACGCGGCCGTAGAGGTGCGCCAACTGCTTTACCATTGCTACCGGGGCGATATGCTCAATGTCTTATCACTTCCTGCACCCGTTTACTTGACCGCAGGTACTGACACCAGGGTGGCGCTGGCGGACTGTTGCTATGACGAGATACCACCCCTGAGCGGTAGCCGGGCTGCGCCTTCCTGGACCCCGCACGTTGTAGCGGCAAAGATGCGCGGTGCGCGTAACATCCGGCTTCATGTGCGCAAGGAGGTCGGTGGGGTGTGGGCAAGCCGCAGACGGATGACACATGGCGCAGGACCGCAGCTTGTCGAGGCTAGCGTTGCCGGAGAGTACTTACGCCTCTCCCTCGATATTGACGCCTTCCATAAAGATTTCGATAAGTTTTATACAAATACGGACGACCCCATCTGTGTGTGAACAATCACGCGATAACCCGCTGGGACGTGCAAGTGCCACAGCGCAAGCGGTTGTCGTAGCGGAGTAACTGCTTATCCACGCCTACCCCGCGTGCGCGGCCTGAAAGGGCTATCGGCCACCCCGGCTCAAATCGCCCAGCCGGCTCGAGATCGATTGCATGCCTTTGCCGAGTTCACGCAGTGCGTTGGCGTCCCGTGCCCCTTGCTCGCTGGACGCATGGATACGCACGGCAAGTTCGTTGATTTCGTGGGTGACGTGACTTTGCTGCTGAGCGGCCACTGCAATCTGTTGCGCGCGCTGGACGATGTCGTCGAAGCTTTTTACCGTGGTGCCCAATGTGGATGCGACGCCGGCCGCCTGCTGAACCGAGGACCGCGTGCGTTCGGCGCCGTTTTGCATCGTTGCAACGGCTGAACTTGAAGCTTGGCGAAGTTGCGAAATCATCTCCTGAATCTCGTTCGCAGAGGTTTGCGTGCGGCCGGCCAACGTACGCACTTCGTCGGCCACCACCGCGAAACCACGCCCCTGCTCGCCAGCGCGTGCGGCCTCGATGGCTGCGTTGAGTGCCAACAGGTTGGTTTGTTGCGAAATGGATTTGATGACCTCCAGCACGCTCCCCACACGTTCGATGTCCGCTCCCAATTGCGTGATAGCGTCGGCAGCCCCGGAGATATCGGTGGCCAGGCCCTCGATGAACTGGCTGTTGCCGTTGACCTGGTTCTGGCTTTGCTGCGCGTCATCCAATGAGCGCCGGGCAGTGTCGGAACAATCAGACGTGTTGTGTGCGACTTCATTGGCACTGGCCGACATTTCGGTGATTGCCGTGGCCAGCAGGGTGTTGTCCTGCCGTTGGGCCTCTGCGCGTTCAGCCAAGCCGTGTGACAATTGCGCCAGCTCGTCAGCCTGGCGCTCAAGCGAGACAGATTCCTGGGCGATGCGGTGCAGCATGTCGCGCAACGAGCCCGCGTAATGATTGACCGATTCGCGCAGCGCACCAATTTCATCGGCGCGCACGATTTCCAGCCCAGCCCCGGCCTGGCCGCCTTGGCCCAGGGTATCGATTTGCCGCGTGGTTTCCTCAAGCTGCACCAACAGCCGCTTGCCGGCCAGCCAGGCGAGGCCGAGCAGGATGGCCATCAGGGGTAACAGGAACAAGAGTATCTGCGCGGTCAGATGATTTGCCAGGCCCACAACTCTGGCTTCAGGCGTTACCAGGCCAATTCGCCAGCCGGTGCTATCCATGGTTGCCAGCGTCACGTAAGCCGGAGTGCCCAGCCTGCCATCGTCATTCAGCCTGAAGGTTGAAAGGGCCTGCGACTTGTCGGCCAGGCGATCCGCCACGGGCTTGAGCCAGGGCTGCTCCTGGCCCAAGGTGGCGACGGTGAGCAGTGCCTTGTCGGCTTTGGTATCGGGGAAGAACAGCACGTTACCCGAGGCATCCACGGCAAACGCATAACCGCCTGTTATATCGCCTTTCTCTTTGAGAAAAGTGGCCAGGCCGTCCAGCTTCAAGTCGATGGTGGCCACACCTGCGAACGCGGCCCCATTGCGATAGGGCACGCTGCATGTGGTCATTGCCACACCGCTCACGGCGTCCTGGTAAGCATCCGACCAGACACAACGACCAGGCGCTGTGGACTTGACCCCGGTATACCAGGACTCAGCCTGATAGGGCGGCGTATTTGCATCGTTGTATTCGGCGGAAAAAACCAGCTTGTTGTCGGCGTTACGTGACCAGAAAAAACTACGCCGTTCGGTCCCCGCAGTGAATGCGTTGGGCTCTGGCCAAACGCCGCCACCTGCGATGGCGGCATTGCCTTGGCTGTCGATAATGCCCGCCAGGTTATCCTGGAAAAGCGCCACATCGTGAGGCAGGGTCTGTGCCAGCAGCGCCATGGCAGAGGCCGTACCCTCGATGCGGTTCAGCGGCAAGGCCAGTTCGTTGGTCAGGGCCTTTGCCGACTGCTCGGCCGCGTCCGTTCCGGCGGCCAGCAGCCGGGGTTTGCCACCCAGGGTAATCACCGCAAATATCGCCGCAGCAGTAAGAACCAGTAAAGCCAGGATGGCTAACGTCATGCGCTGCGAGATACGTGCGGGGATCAGTGACATTGAAAGGCTCCGGAAACGGCAATTCGTTGACGGTGTATCGGCGGGTCATGGGAGAAATTGAACAGGCCTCGCGTTTTTTAGTGCGCACAACGACGAGCGGGTGCAGGGTCGAGGTAAGGTTCCTTACCACCCAATCCGCTCACCATCCCACCCCCAGAAACTGCCCGTCACCGACGGCCCCAAGCGCCCCACCAGTTCGATGACGCAGCGCGCTGCAAACCCTGTTTCGAACAACTTGCCTTCCGGCACATTCCCTTGGAAGGGCCGCGAAAGCGCTGTGTCGGTGGTACCGGGGTGCAGTGCCAGCACCGTGGCAGCTGGGTTGACCCGCTTCAACTCGATGCTGGCCGTGTGCAACAGCTGGTTGAGGGCCGCCTTGCTTGATCGGTAGCTGTACCAACCGCCCAACCGGTTGTCGCTGATCGAGCCGACACGGGCAGACAACGCCGCGAACGTGGCAGGCTGCTTGCGCAGAAAAGGCAGCACGTGCTTGAGCAGTAGGATTGGCGCAAAGGCGTTAGTGGCGAAGCTTGCTTGCAAGCCCGCCAGGTCAAGCTGTGCCAGGGATTTTTCCGCCTTGGCGTTTTCCTGGTGCAGGATGCCGAGGGTGCTGACAACGAGGTTCAGGTGCTCACAAACCCTACCCACCTCCGTGGCCAGCAGCGCCAGTGAGCCTTCGTGCCTGGCGTCGCAGTCGACCAGCCTCACACGTTCGCCATACTGCCTGCCCAGTGCCCCCAGCGCTTCGCAGGTGCTGGCCTGGCGCGCCACGGCAACCAGCACACGCACATCGTCGCGGGCCAGCAGCGCTGTGCACAGCGCCAGCCCTATGCCACGGCTGGCGCCGCAAATCAGTACGTTGGCGGGGCCAGGCAAGGCTGGGATCAGGCTCATGGTGTTCCCCTCGGGGCGGTGGGCTCGGCTTGAGGGGTAGACCACTTCAGGGCGCCGAAGCTCCATCGGCTGCGGGAAGGGTAGGGCCAGCGCTTGAAGGGGCCGAATCAGATGGGGATATAGTCATTACGCGCGACGGTCGGTTTGTGTGGCCCCGGCACCAGGTGCAGGTGCAGCCCGCCCACCTGGTCAATGGCCAGGCAGTCGTCCACGTTCAGCAGCGCGTCGGTATGCGGCTTCAACCAGCCGGCAGCCATCTGCAGTTTCCCCAGCGCCTTGGCATCGGTCTTGTTGCGGGCGCTCACCAGCAGGTACCGGTGCGCTTCGCCGAACACACCCCGCTCGTAGCCACCCAGGTTGATGAAATACAGACGGTTGGCTCCGCGAGCAGGGGGCTGGGTGTGCCACTCGATACGCTGGCCGTCCACCCCGTCTACCTCCAGCCAACTGTCCACGTGCAGGCCCTGCAGGCTGCCGAACCAGGCGTCACGTAGCTGCGGGTAGGTTTGCTGAAGGGTTTCGGCCTGGGCGAAGACCACGTCGTGCACTTCGATCTTGGCGCCTGGGTGGCGGCCGCCCAGCATGACGACATACAGCATGAGGTTTCCTTTGACGGGCATCTGACCGCGCTATTGTGCAACATCTGCCCACCGCTTCAAGCACGGCGGCTTGGCGAGCGCGAACAACCCGTCTAGTGTGTGGGAACCTTCACTGCGAGACAGCCGCATGCGCCCCTCATTGTTACTGCTTCTGACCTTATTGTTCACGCCCCTGGCGCAGGCTGCCGGCAACTGGACGTTGAATGACCAGCACGACAAGGCCTATACCCTTGCTGACGACACGCGGGTGGTGATGGTGGCCCGCAGCATGGCCAGTGCACGGTTGGTCAACAGCGCCGTGGAGCATACGCCTGCAGGCTATCTGGAAGCCCGCGGAGTGGTGTTTGTGGCCGACATCGAGAAAATGCCCAGCATGGTCCAGGCCGTGATGGTGCCAGCCATGCGCTCGGCCAATTACCGCATTCTGCTCGACCGCAGCGGCGAAGTGGCAGCGCAGTATGGGGGCGACCGCGATTCGGTGCAGTGGCTGGAACTGAGCCATGGCAAGGTTACCGGCGAGCACCGCTACAGCGACCTGCCAAGCCTGCGCAAGGCGCTGGCCGGGATGGCAGGGCGCGTCGCAGGTGGTTGACCCCCGCAGGTGCTATCTGTGCGGCGTTTGGGGCGACGCGGCAGCCCAATGCTGATGCCCTTGGTGGTGCGCCACCAGAAAGTCGACGAACACCCGCACCCGCGCGGGCATGGACGGCCCGCCCGCGAACACGGCATGGATCGGTTCGCGGTCACCGGGGTTGTAGCCGTCGAGCAGTGATACCAGGCGCCCGCTAGCCAGGTCTTCTGCCACGGTGAACGTACCAATGCGTGCCACCCCCGCGCCCAGCCTGGCCAACTGCGCCAATGCCTCTCCGCTGCTGCATTGGATGTTGCCGTTCACCTTCAGCCGGAACAGTTGACCGTCACGGCTGAACGGCCAGTCGGGTGTCGCCCGGCGGAAGTTGAAACGCAGGCAGTTGTGGTTTTGCAGGTCTTCTGGCACGTGGGGCGTGCCGCAGCGCTGCAGGTAGCCAGGCGAGGCCACGACGGCCTGGCCGGTGTCGCCGATCAGGCGTGCACTCAAGGAACTGTCGGGGAGCTCACCGAAACGCAGGGCCACGTCGGCCTGGCCGCCCAGGATGTCCGCCAACTCGTCACTGAGGGTAAGGTCCACCAGCACCTGCGGGTAGCGGGCGCTGAAGGCTGCTACCAGGGGCACCACGGTCATGCGGCCGTGCCCCAGTGCGGCGCTGACCCGCAGGCGGCCACGGGGCACACCCTGGTCGGTGATGGCCTGCTCCACTTCGAGCATGTCGGCAAGCACCCGGTGCGCACCGCGCAAGTAAGCCTCGCCCTCTGGGGTCAAGGTGATCGCCCGGGTTGTGCGCAACATCAGGCGCGTGCCCAGGCGCTGCTCGGTGCGAGCCAGGATGCGGCTGACGGCGGAGGGGGTCAGGCCTAGCGCCCGGGCGGCGGCGGACAAGCTGCCTGCTTGCGCCACACGTGCAAATACCTC
The DNA here is from genome assembly GCF_016647875.1 of Pseudomonas sp. S36. Lineage (NCBI taxonomy): Bacteria > Pseudomonadati > Pseudomonadota > Gammaproteobacteria > Pseudomonadales > Pseudomonadaceae > Pseudomonas > Pseudomonas sp. S36. The sequence goes on from NZ_JACVVG010000023.1 coordinate 67,290, forward strand.
CATTTCACCGGAGCGTCCAGCCAGTTCCATTTGTGCCTCTCAAGCAAAGGTGGTTGGTAAAAAAGCGGTCTAGTGCGGGTTTGAAACAGATCGTAGCATTTGCAGCACAGATAAGGAGCCAGCCATGCGTATCAACCCCCCACTTGTTGCACTTGCCATCGGTGCCTTCGGCATCGGCGTCACTGAATTTGCCCCAATGGGCATGCTGCCCAGCATCGCCACCGACCTGGGTGTTTCCATACCGGCTGCAGGGCTGTTGGTCAGTGCTTACGCCTTGGGCGTGCTGATTGGCGCGCCGCTGATGACCTTGGCCACTGTGCGCATCCCGCGGCGCTACCTGCTGATTGGCCTGATGGCGATTTTCACCCTGGGCAACGTGATGTCGGCCTTGGCCAGCGACTACACCAGCCTATTGGTGGCCCGGGTGGTCACTTCGATGAACCACGGGGCGTTTTTCGGTATAGGCGCCATAGTGGCAGCCAGCGTTGTGCCCCCGGATAAACGCGCCGGGGCGGTGGCCGCCATGTTCATGGGCCTGACGCTGGCCACCATTGGCGGGGTACCGCTGGCGACCTGGTTTGGCGAAATGCTTGGGTGGCGAACTGCGTTCTGGGGGATTGCCGGGCTTGGTCTGGTGGCGATGACTACCCTGTGGTACGCCTTGCCGAATGTGCCCTCGCCCAAAGGTGACGGGGCGCTGGCGGAGATCCGCGTGCTGACCCGTGGCCCGGTGCTGGCCGCGCTGTTGCTGACGGTGGTCGGCTCCAGTGCGATGTTTACGGTATTCACCTACATTGCACCGATTTTGCAGAACGAAGCGGGGGCCTCCACGACCTTCATCACGGGCATGCTCGTGCTGTTCGGCATTGGCCTGACGTTAGGTAACGTCTGGGGCGGCAAGGCAGCGGACCGCTCGGTTGACCGCACCCTTGTCGTATCGCTGGCCGTGCTGATTGCCGTGCTGCTGGGGTTGCCATGGGTACTCGCCTGGCCGCTGCCAACGGCCATGGCCATCGTGGTGTGGGGGGCGGCCAGTTTTGCGTTGGTGCCGCCCCTGCAGATGCGTGTGATGGAAGCCGCCAGGCAGGCGCCCAACCTGGCCTCGGCGGTAAACATCGGGGCATTCAACCTGGGTAACGCCATCGGCGCTGCCTTGGGCGGTGCAGTGATCAATGCCGGCCTGGGCTACCGGGCAATTGCCATCGCCGGGGCCGCTACCGCTGCGCTGGGCCTGGCCATGGTAGTGCTGTTCGCCTGGCGGGGGCGTGCCAGCGCGGCCCAGGTCGTGGTGTGACGGCGGGCTACCGGCCCGCTGCCACGGGCCGGTGTTTCTCGAACCGCACGTCTCGTGCATCCACCTGAGCGGTGCACACCCAGCCGGCGCTCCGGTACAGCGCATTGGCCCGCATGGCCGGGTCGCCGTCGGTGGTCAGGTGAATCACCGCGTGGTGCTCAAACAGGGCTTGCTCGGCCTGTTGCAGCAGTAGCGTACCCAACCCGTTGCCTTCCAGCGCGGGGCGCACAAACAGGGCGAACAGCTCACCTGCCTGCAGGTCGACCATGGCAAAGCCTGCGGGCTGGTCGTGCCATTCGGCCACCCAGGCGCAGGGGGCGCTGTTGATTGCCTCGGTCAGTACCTCTGCGGTGATGCCCAGCGCGTGCATCTGTTGGCGTGACAGATGGTTCTGGGTAACGCTGGTGCGGATGTCGAACAGCACGTCGACATCGCCCGGTGTTGCCAGGCGCAGGGTTGCGCTCATCGGTCTACCTCCACAGCAGTTCAAGGCGTGCCGTTGCGGCCGTGCTCATGGTACGCGGCACGCTCGCTCAGGCGTTCGTAGTAATCACGTACCGCTGGCAGGGCCGGGTGCTCCAGGGGCGTTTCGAACCAGCGGTTTACCGACAGGCCAATCGGGATGTCGGCCAGGGTGAAATGACTGCCTGCCACATAGGCACCGGTGCGGGCCAGTTGCTCGTCGAGGATGCGCATGTGCCGCGACCAGTCTGCGCAACCGGCCGCAAGCGCCTGGGGCTCCTGGTGGGCGGGGGAGTGGCGTACCAGTGACATGAACGCGTAGCTCCAGGACCGGTTCAGGTCAGAAGCCTGCCAGTCGATCCACTGGTCGATCCTGGCCCTTGCCTGCGGGTCCACCGGATACAAGGTGCCATCACCGTAGCGGTTGGCCAGGTAGCGGATGATGCTGTTGGACTCCCACAGCGTGAAGTCACCGTCCTGGATCACGGGCACCATGGCATTCGGGTTGAGTGCAAGAAACTGCGCCGTGTGGGTCGCCTGGAAGCCTGAACCCCAGTCTTCGCGTTCGTACGGTACCTGAAACTCGGCGCACGCCCAGAGCACCTTGCGCACGTTGATCGAAGAGGCCCTGCCCAGAATACGTAGCATGATGACGTCCTTGTTTGGGAAGCGCTGATCGTCCGCGACGGAGGTAAAGTGGTCAAGTGGCGCCGTACTTGTAGGCAGTTTCCGAAAATGGCCTTTGGCGCGGTCGGGGCGTTGTGGTGAGGGCGGGTGCGGCCCTAGTCTCGGGAGGCTCGCCAACAGGAGATAACACCATGGACAGAGAAACGCTCACACCCACCGGCAACCCTAACGTGCTGCACGCCGCTGGCCGGTTCGCCCCTTCCGACAACGAGCTGGTACACATGAAGGCCAAACTGCCCATGCGCACCGCACTGATGGAGGCGTCAGGCATCATGGGCTGCGTCACCGAGCTTACGCGAAAGGCCATCGACAGGCCCGAAGACCGCAAGGTAATGATGCAGGCTACTTACTACCTGGCCGGCATGGCCAAGGCACTGATCGATGGCCAGGTGCAGCAACTGCGCCAGGCCCGGGAAGAGCAGGGCGGCACCTAGTCGAGCGACACGCTTGCCTGGGGGCTGCGAAGTTGGCACCCTTGGGCAGCTTGAATCGTCAGTACCTCGACATAAGGAAGTTTGCATTGAGCTGGGACAAGGTGGGGAAACTCCTCGTAGCCGTGCTGATCGGGCTGATGGCCCTGCTGCTCGCCTATAAGGTGCTGGGCGGCAACCCTCGCCTGGAGGCATCCCTTACCTATTCGTACCTGACCTACCCCGGCCAGTTCAGCGAACGCATCAGCCAGGCCAGTGAGCAACTCAAGTACGAGCAGCTACACGGGCGCATCAACGCCATCGGCCAGGGTGAAATGAGCCACGAACAGGTCGAGCGGCTGGTGGAGATGGCGCAGGCACCTTACGCCCGGCTGTTCGCCAAGCCGTTCGAGGCTGGCCTGGTAGACCATCGCACCGGCCTTCTCATCGAACTGCGCAATGCCGGTGACGCGCCGGTCAACCAGGTGAAAGTGCGCCTGCCTGCCAAGGGCCTGGTACAGGTTCGGGATTCGGCCGGCAACGATACCCTGCTGGAAAACGCCACCGCCCAGGTGGAGATACCCGCCATCGAGCCCGGTGGGGAAAGCAAGGTGTGGGTGTACTTCGACGCCGATTACTCGCAGATCCGCCAGGGGGGTGTAGGTATCAGCTATGCCGATGGCGTGGCTGAGGTGCAGGTCTACCAGTCCTTCATCGGCTTCCCGGCCTGGGTCGCCCGCTACAGCACAGAGTTGATGGCACTGCTCGCGGGGCTCGTGTGCGTGGTTCTGGTGCTGGGTTACGCCTGCCTCTCACGCCGCCGCATCGCCTGACCCGGCGCTTCTCAGCCAGCTTCGTGCAGTGCCAGGCTGTGGCGCAACTGGTCCAGCATGGCTACCCGTATTTCCTTTGGCGCTTGAACACGAATCGAGCCCGCCTGAGACAACAGCCACGCCATGAGCGTGGAGCTGTCAGCCACTGTGGTCACCAGGGTGGCGCCGCCGTCTGCCTGGGGTAGCAATAACATGCCCACGCCCACCGGGCTCTGTTGAAGGTCGCGTGCCAGCGCGTCATCGACCCAGGCGTGCAGTTCTATCTGCGCGGGGCCGGTCATGTCTTCGGCCAGCCATTGCTGCGTGTGGCTATCCTTCAGGCCGGGTTGCCAGTGCCAGCTGTAGGGCAGGCTTTTGCTGTTGCACTGCAGGGGGAAAAGGGCGGCCAACTCCACCAGGTCGCGTTCTACGGTGCGCTTGGTGGTCACATGGCCAACCGTGGCCAGCGCCGCCTGTAATTGGCTGCAGCTAAGGCCGGGCTGGCGGCCAGGCAGCAGTTTGAGAAGTTCCCACTGGCGGGCAATGGTCTGGCGGGTGGGCTGGCTGGGCACGGGGTCTTCCTTGAAGGGGCAACGAACCTGGCTGGGTAGTGGCTCATTGATATCAAGCAGCATACCCTGTCGGGCGCTATCCACCAACCGTTCCTTTGCCTAGCGGCCAGCCTCGGTGGTGCATTGCTGCAAGGCCTGGATGAATACCTGTTCTGCTCGGCTGAAGCGCTGGCCCGGGTTCCACAGCAGATGGATATCGACATCGGCGATACCGTCGAGCGGTGGCAGCTTCCACAGCAAGCCTTGCTGTACATCCGGCGCCACCACGTGTTCGGGCAGGCAGCCGATACCGAAACCGGCGATCACCAGCCGGCGGACTTCTTCAAGGCTGGGCGACGATGCCACGATGCGCCCGGCAAATCCCTGCTGGTCGCGGAAAATGGTCAACGGTGACAGCATGCCGCCAATCTGGTCGCTGGTGAAACTGACAAAGTTCTCCCGCTGCAGGTCGCTTTCGGCCTCGCCGAACAGCCTGTGGTGCCTGCCACAGAAAAAGGCATAGCGCTGGCGCAGAAAAAGCCGTTGCTCCAGCCGTGTCTGGGCACGGCGGTTGAGGCTGAGGCCTGCAGTGGCGGTTTTCTCCTGCAGGGCGGCGACAATGTCGGAGCTGCGCATTACCTCGATTTCAAGCTCCACCCGGGGGTGCTGGCGATGAAAAGCGGCAAGCAGGTCGTCGAACGCCTCGTTGACGATGCGGCTGATCATCAGCAGCCGTACCTTGCCCACCAGTTCATCCCCCGGGTGCTCCAGCAACCCGCCGATCTGCGACATCTGCCCGTAGACCTCGCCGGCCAGCCGGAATACCTGCTCGCCCATGTCGGTCAGCACAAAGCGTGGTCCGCGGCGGGCGATCAGTTGACGGCCCAGTTGCTGTTCCAGCCGTTTGAGCGCCTGGCTAACTGCCGGTTGGGTGAGGTGCAGCCGGGCGGCTGCACGGCTTATGGACAGCTCCTGGCCGATAACCCGGAAGGTACGCAGCAGGTTCCAGTCCAGTCGATCATTCAGCAGGCGCTCAGACATGGCAGGCTCGATAATAAGTAGGGCTAATAATTGGAATAATAAATAGAAAATTGACTAATCATAGCCCCGAGACGATAAATCCCAGGCACCAGGGCCGCTGCGATTGCCAAGATCCAGCAACCTGCCAAGCGCCAACAGAGCGCAACCGTGACCCCACACTCCTGCCAGAAGAACAAGCAAGGGAGCCTTCCATGCAAGCCACCGCAGCCCCTCAGCCGCGCCGTGCGGCCGCCGCCGCCTTTATCGGCACCATGATCGAGTGGTACGACTTCTACATCTACGCCACCGCCGCCGCGCTGGTGTTCGGGGCGCTGTTCTTCCCCTCCGACGACAGCCTTTTCAGCACCATGGCCGCTTTCGGCACCTTCGCCGTCGGGTTCTTCGCCCGGCCGCTGGGCGGCATCATCTTCGGCCACGTGGGCGACCGCATCGGGCGCAAGAAATCGCTGGTGATCACGCTGCTGATGATGGGCATCGTCACCGTGTGCATCGGCCTGTTGCCGACCTACGCGCAGATCGGCGCAACGGCGCCAGTGCTGCTGATACTGCTGCGGATCGTGCAGGGCATTGCCGTGGGCGGCGAGTGGGGCGGGGCGGTGCTGATGGCGGGCGAGCATGCACCCAAGGGCCGGCGCAACTTCTTTGCCTCGTTTGCCCAGCTGGGCAGCCCGGCCGGGCTGATCCTTTCGTTGCTGGCCTTCGGTGCGGTGACTCGCCTGCCTGAAGCAGACCTGATGAGCTGGGGCTGGCGCGTGCCGTTCCTGGCCAGCGCGCTGCTGTTGCTGGTGGGGTTGGCGATTCGCCTGGGGGTCAACGAGTCGCCCGAGTTCCTCGCCAGCCGCCAGCAAGCCGAAACCGCACGGTGCCAGGAACAGGCGCCTGCCCTGGAGGTGCTGCGCACGGCTTGGCGACCTCTGCTGCTGTGCATCGGTGCCAATACCCTTGGCATCGCCGGGGTCTACTTCACCAACACCTTCATGATCAGCTACACCACCCAGCAACTGCACCTGGAGCGCTCGCTGATTCTGCAATGCCTGTTCTTCGTCGCCGTGATTCAGTTCTGCGTGCAGCCGTTGGCTGCCTGGCTCTCGGAAAAAATCGGTGCCACGCGTTTTCTGGCGTGGGTGGCGTTGCTGGCCATGGCCTCACCGTACCCCATGTTCGTGCTGGTCAGTTCCGGGCAGGGGCCGATGATCGTGCTGGGCATTGCCCTGGCTGCAGCCTGCATGGCCTCGTTCTACGCGGTAATCGCCGGGTACGTCAGTGGCATGTTCGAGACCCGCGTGCGCTACACCGCGATCTCCATGGCCTACCAGGTGTGCGGTGCCATTGCGGGCGGGCTCACGCCGCTGATCGGCACCTGGCTGGCCCATACCTTCACCGGCCAATGGTGGCCGATGGCGCTGTTCTACACCTTGATCGCCTGTGTGTCGCTGGTGTGCGTGCTGGCCCTGCCCGTAGCCAGCAGCTGCAACCGGCCTGATGAACCCCCACTGTTTCTGGAGTACCCGCATGTTGAAAAGCAATGGCGAGCGCCTGTGGGCGAGCCTGATGGCCATGGCCGAGATCGGCGCCACGGCACGGGGCGGCAGCTGCCGCCTGGCCCTGACCGAACAGGACAAGGCCGGCCGTGACCTGTTCAGCCACTGGTGCCGGGAAGCCGGCCTGACGCTGACCGTGGACGCCATCGGCAACCTGTTTGCCCGCCGCGCCGGCATCGATCCCACTGCTGCCCCGGTGATGATGGGCAGCCACCTGGACACTCAGCCCGAGGGTGGGCGCTTCGACGGCGTGTATGGGGTGTTGGCGGGGTTAGAGGTGCTACGGCGCCTGGATGACCTGGGCATCCGAACCCGCAAGCCACTGGAGGTTGCGGTATGGACCAACGAGGAGGGTGCACGCTTCACCCCCGCCATGTTCGGTTCGGCGGTGTTCACTGGCGCGCTGACGCTGCAGGCGGCGTTGGCCATCCGTGATGCCGAGGGCATTACGGTGGCCGAGGCCTTGCGCACCACCGGCTACGCAGGCCAGCGGCCGCTTGGCGGCGAGGTGGATGCGTATTTCGAGGCCCATATCGAGCAGGGCCCGATTCTGGAGGACAATGCCAAGGCCATTGGCGTGGTCAGCGGCGGGCAGGCCATCCGCTGGCTGGATATCACCGTCGAAGGCATGGCTGCCCACGCCGGTACCACGCCCATGCCCCTGCGCAAGGACGCGCTATACGGCGCCGCCCGCATGATTCAGGCCGTCGAGCAACTGGCGGCCGACTTCGCCCCCCAGGGGCTGACAACCGTAGGCGAATTGGCCATTGCCAAGGCCTCGCGCAATACCATCCCAGGGCAGGTACGGTTCACCGTTGACCTGCGCCACCACCGCGACCAGGCCATCGAAGCGATGGAGCACGAACTGACCCTGAAGCTGCAGGCCATCGCCCGTAACCGTGGCTTGCAGGTGCGTATCGAGCGCCACTGGGTGAGCCCGGCCACACCGTTCGATGCCGCGTGCGTGGCCGCCGTGCAACAGGCTGTGGACGGCCTGGGCTATGCCCAGCAAGCCATCGTGAGCGGGGCCGGTCACGACGCCATCCTGCTGGCCCGGCATTGCCCCACGGCAATGGTGTTCATCCCCTGCGTGGGCGGGCTCAGCCATAACGAAGCCGAAGACGTGCTGTTTGATGACGCCCGCCAGGGCGCCGATGTACTGCTTAATGCGGTGCTCGCGCGCGCGGGCCGCGTCGATGAAGGAGAAGCCTGATGCGTTGCTACTTCCACCCCGACCAGCTGTTGCATCACCCGCGCAGCTATTATTCCCGCGGCGCCATGCGTACGCCTCAGGAGGTGCCTGAGCGGGCGCTCAACCTGGTGCGGGCCGCCGAGACCCTGGGTTTCGACATTTGTGCACCGGCCGATGCCGGCTTGGCGCCCCTTGCAGCGGTGCATGGCGAGCCCTACCTGGCCTTTCTGCAAAGCGCCCACGCACATTGGAAGGAAGTGCCCGAAGACTGGGGGGACGAGGTGATGTCCAACATCTTCGTGCGTGAGCCCAATGCCTTGCGCGGTGTGCTGGCCCAGGCGGGTCGCTACCTGGCGGACGGCAGTTGCCCGGTGGGCGAACACACCTGGCGTTCGGCTTACTGGTCGGCGCAAAGCGCAGTGGCTGCGGCCCAGGCCATCCTGGATGGCGAGCCCGCCGCCTACGCTTTGTGTCGCCCGCCGGGGCATCATGCGCGCTTCGATGCGGCAGGGGGCTTCTGCTACCTCAACAACGCAGCTGTCGCCGCCCAGGCCCTGCGCAGCCGTTACCGGCGCGTGGCGATTCTGGATACCGACATGCACCATGGCCAGGGCATTCAGGAAATTTTCTACGGGCGCAATGACGTGCTGTACGTGTCGGTACATGGCGACCCGACCAACTTCTACCCGGGCGTGGCCGGCTTCGATGATGAGCGTGGCGCGGGGGAAGGGCAGGGTTACAACCTGAACCTGCCGCTGGCGCACGGGGCCAGTGAAGCGGACTTCATGGCCAGCCTGGAGGTGGCCTTGGCTGCGGTGCGGGATTTTGGCGCCGAGGTGCTGGTGCTGTCGCTGGGCTTTGACATCTACGAGCTCGACCCGCAGAGCAAGGTAGCGGTCACCACCGCAGGCTTTGCCACATTGGGCGAGCGTGTTCGCGCCCTACGGCTGCCCAGCGTGATCGTGCAGGAAGGGGGTTATCACCTGGAAAGCCTGCAAGCCAACGCCCAGGCGTTCTTCGGCCAGAAGGCCGACTGGGCGTTGTAGCCACTGGCGGCGGCGATCAAGCCTGCTCGATCGCCCGCGGTGCCATGAAGTACATCCAGACCAAGGCCAGGAAGTACATGGCCGGGATCATGGTGAACAGCACGGCATAATTATTGTGGGTGGCGGTTAGCACGCTGCCGACGATCTGGGTCATGAACATGCCGCCGATGGCGGCGCACATGCTGCCAAAGCCGAACACCGTACTGACCAGGTGTTTGGGCGTGTAGTCCATCACTAGGCTCCAGATGTTGGCCGTCCAGGCCTGGTGGGCGCCCACGGCCAGCGAAATGGCCAGCACCGCTACCCACAGGCCGCTGGCATTGGCGGCAAAGGTGACGCTGATCATGGTGCAGGCAAATACCAGCATCGACACCAGCCGCGCGCTGGTGGCCCGCACGCCACGGCCGATCAGCCACGATGACAACACGCCGCCGCCCACACTGCCGAAATCGGCGGTGAGCCAGATGATGATCAGCGGGATGCCCATTTGGGTTACGTCGATGCCCAGGCTGTATTGCTGGTTGAGAAACGGTGGCAGCCAGTACAGGTAGAACCAGAACACTGGCGCGGTGATGGCATACGCCACAGCGAAAGCCCAGGTGCCCCGCAGGCGCAATATGCGGCTGAAGGGCACGCGGGTAGGCTCGGGTTCGGCGTCCTGTTGAATGTACTGCACTTCGCTCTGACGCACGCTTGGGTGTTGCTCAGGGTCGTGGTACTTGAGCAGCCAGAACACCACCCACACCAGCCCCAGGCAACCCATGGCAATGAACGCGGCCTGCCAGCCCCACACGGCCAGGATCACCGGCAGCAGCGCGGGGGTGACCATGGCGCCCACGTTGGTGCCTGCGTTGAACAGGCCGGTGGCGATGGCGCGTTCGCCGGCTGGGAACCACAGGCGCACGGTCTTGACGCAGGCTGGGTAGTTGGCGGCTTCGGTGAGGCCCAGGATGAACCGGCATACCATGAAGCCTGCCGCGGAGGTAGCCAGGCCGTGGGCGCCGGTGGCCAGGCTCCACAGCAACACCGCGAAGAAGAACGCGCGTTTGACGCCGACCTTGTCGATCAGCCGGCCTTGCAGCAGAAAGCCGATGGCGTAGCCGACCTGGAACCAGAAGTTGATATTGGCGTAGTCCATGGCCGTCCAGCTCATTTCCTTGGCCAGGACGGGTTGCATGATGCCCAGGGCTGCGCGGTCTATGTAGTTGAGCGTGGTGGCGAAGAACACCAGGGCGAGCATGCCCCAGCGGGTTTTACCGACGGCGAGGGCGCTGCGCAGCTTTGAGGGGGCTGGGTGGATGTGGGTCATAAAACTGCTCGTTCTTGAAATTGTAGTCAGTAGCGGTGGGCGTGGCCGTTTTTGGGCAGAGGCACGCGAGGCTGGTGCATGGTGGGGAGTGATGCCTGTGGCGTCAATTCTACGTCGGGGTAAGTGTTCGGTAACCGAACGGTAGGGGCTTCACGGGTAGATTCGGTTTTGCTCGGTTTATGCGGCTGCTCTGAAGATTCTTGAAGCTTTATTGCTTTGCGTGGGTGTTGAAAATGGGCATGGTCCATTTGCGATGGAGACGCTTATTCACCTTTTCGCCCTTACGGCGAGTCACTTTTTGTCAAACGCGACAAAAAGTAACCAAAAAACGCTGCGCTCCCGTCATCCGGCCCCTACGCTGCGCTTCGGGGTCCCCTCACTACGGACTTGCTCCCGGGAGGACCGCGC
>NZ_JACVVG010000024.1:0-77834 GCF_016647875.1 Pseudomonas sp. S36
GAAGCCGGTGCCATGCACCGCGCTGTCTGTTTCGCGGGTAAACCCGCTCCCTCAGGGTGATGTGACCTGCTTGCGAAATAAATCAACTGCGCGGCATCGCAAACCTAAAGGCTGGGTACCCGATGACCGTCCATTGCACATCCCCCCGCGCCTCTGTAACAATCGCGAATAGTTATCGTTAGTTAGTGCATACGTTCCAGGGGGGACGCTGCTTGCCTGCTCAGAGCCCACACGCCGATCTGGTCGGTGCGTTGTACCGCGACCATCGCGGCTGGCTGCTCGCCTGGCTGCAACGCAGCATGGCCTGCCGCCAACGTGCCGAAGACCTCAGCCAGGACACTTTCGTGCGCCTGCTCGGCCGTGAGCAGCTGCAAACCCCGCGTGAGCCACGGGCGTTCTTGGCTGCGGTGGCCAAGGGCCTGATGTTCGATCACTTCCGCCGCGCTGCCCTGGAGCAAGCCTACCTGGCCGAGCTTGCGCAGCTGCCCCCTGCCGAACACCCCTCGCCCCAGGTGCAGCACCTGATCCTCGAAGACCTCAAAGCCATCGACCGCCTGCTGGGCAAGCTGTCCAGCAAGGCCCGCACCGCCTTCCTGCACAACCGCCTCGACGGCATGGGCCACGCCGAAATCGCCGAACGCCTCGGGGTATCGGTATCCCGGGTACGCCAGTACATCGCCCAGGGCATGCGCCAGTGCTACGTGGCTCTGTATGGGGAACCTACGTGAACAACGCACCGGTGTCAGCCAAGGTGCTGGAGGCCGCCATTGCCTGGAAGCTCAGCCTGGACGACATTGGCACAGCCCCGGATGAGCGCAGTGCCTTCATGCGCTGGCACGCCGCCAGCGATGAACATGCCCGTGCCTGGCGCCAACTTGCGGCCCTGGATACCCGCGTCAGCGCGGCCGCAGGCCCGGCACGCCAGGCCCTGCTGCAATCGCGGGCAGGTTTGCGCCAGCGTGTCAGCAAGCTTGGCGGGGGGCTGGCCGGCCTGTTCCTGCTCGGTTCCTTGCTGGCGTGGGTGGGCGCGCCCTCGCTGGCGCCGAGCTACTGGCTGGCAGACCAACGCACTGCCACCGGCGAGTTGCGTACCCTGCGCCTGGAAGACGGCACCATGCTCAGCCTCAATACCCACACCGCCGTGGATATCAATTACCAAGGCCAGCAGCGGGTAATCGTGCTGCATCAGGGTGAAATCTCCATCGAGACCGGCCACGAAGACCCGCGCCCACTGCTGGTACGCACCGATGACGGCCGCCTGCGGCCACTGGGCACGCGTTTTCTGGTACGCCGGGAGGCCGAAGGCACGCGCCTGGAGGTGTTGCAGGCCTCGGTAGGCGCCCGGCCCTCCAACAGCGGTGATGAGCAGGTGCTGAGCGAGGGCCAGCAGGTGCTGATGAACGCCAATGGCCTGGGCCAGATCGGCGCCGTGGCGCCCGGCGCAGACGCCTGGACCCGCGGCATGCTGGTGGTGGAAGACATGCGCCTGGCCGACCTGCTGGCCACCCTGGGGCGCTACCGCAGCGGCTACCTGGGCGTGGACGACAAGGTCGCCGACCTGCGGGTAAGCGGCAGCTTCCCGCTGGCCGATACTGACCTGGCACTGGAGTCACTGGTACCCGCGCTGCCGGTCAAGATCGAGCGACATACCCATTGGTGGGTCAACGTCACACCCCGGTAACTTGGCCAGGCATTGCACCGGCCCATTATTTTTTGCCCTACCCCTGTCACTTTTCAAACCTCGCCCGGCAAGGAAGCAGTTAGCACTTATCCGTTTAGGAGCCGCTGCATGTCCCGAGCTGTCGATCGTATCCTGCGCCCCAGCCTGATGGCCCTGGCCATCGCCGTGAGCGCGCCCCTGGCAAGCCCCGCCTTACTGGCCGCCGAGCAGTCCACCACCCGTGCCTACGCGCTGCCCAGCGGGCCGCTGGCCGCTACCCTGAACCAGATCGCCAGCCAGGCCGGCATCGCCCTGGCCATCGACCCGGCGCTGGTCAGCGGCCGCAGGTCGGCACCGGTCAATGGCCAGTACAACGGCCTGGGCGCCCTGCAGGCCGCGCTGCAAGGCAGTGGCCTGCAGTTGCAGCAGAGCAGCGTGGGCAGCTACAGCCTGGTAGCGGTTGCACAGGGCAGCCTGGCCCTGCCGGCCACCACCGTGGATGCCGCCAGCGTCAGCGAAAATGCCTGGGGCCCGGTGGAAGGCTACGTGGCAAAACGCACCGCGGCAGGCACCAAGACCGATACCGCACTGGTCGAGGTGCCCCGTTCCATCTCTGTGGCCACCCGTGAGCAAATGAAAGACCGTGGCGTTCACAGCCTGGATGATGCGGTGCGTTACATGCCGGGCATCGTCTCGGCGAGCTTTGGCAGTGACACCCGCTATGACTGGATGCGCGTGCGCGGCTTCGAACCCACCCAGTTCCTCGACGGCCTGCCACTGCCGCGGGGCGTGTATGCCAACCCAAAGGCAGAAACCTGGAACCTCGACCGCCTGGCCCTGCTGCGCGGCCCAGCCTCATCGCTGTATGGCCAGACCCCGCCCGGCGGCCTGCTGGACATGGTCAGCCGTCGCCCGCAGGCCGAGAGCAGTCATGAAATCGAGTTGCAATATGGCAGCGACAACCATCGCCAGATCAACTTTGCCAGCACGGGCAAGATCGACGACCAGGGGCAATGGCTGTACGGCATCAGCGGTGTGGTTCGCGATGGCGGTACGCCCATCGATCATATCGACGACAAGCGCTACAACATTGCGCCCAGCCTGACCTGGAACATCGACGAAGACACCTCGCTGACCCTGCTCAGCCAGTTCACCCGCGACGATACCGGTGCCACCAGCCAGTTCCGGCCCGTACAAGGCACCAAGATCGACATGCCGTTCGGCAAGGTGTCGCACCACAAGAACCTGGGCGACCCAGGCTACGAATACTACGACCGCACGTACTACGCGCTGGGCTATGCCTTCGAGCACCGGTTGAATGACGTGTGGCAGTTCCGCCAGAACGTGCGCTACACCAAGTCCGACCTGGCGTTCCAGACCATCACCCCCGGCAGCTACAACCGCGAGAGCCCGCCTGTGAGTGACGATGGCACCGTTCGGCGCATGTCCACCAACACCGATGAAGACATCAGCCAGTTTGCGGTGGACAACAACTTCCAGGCGGACTTCAACACCGGCGCCCTCAGCCATACCTTGCTGATAGGCCTGGACCACCAGCGAATCAACACCAACTACCTGTCGATCTTCGGCTTTGACGTGCCGGACAGCAACGTCAACAACCCGGTGTATGGCTTGCCCATCACCCGCCCGCCCCGCTCCACTGCGTTCTACGACTACAACCAGAAAACCCGGCAAACCGGCGTGTACTTGCAGGATCAGATGGCACTGGACAACTGGCGCCTGACCCTGGGCGGTCGTGAAGACTGGGTGCACACGGGCACCAAGTTCTTCAATAAAGACGACGCCACCCATACCCAGCGGGACAAGCAGTTCAGCGGCAACGCCGCGCTCAGCTACGTGTTCGACTCAGGCTTCGTGCCTTACCTGTCCTACGCCGAGTCCTTCCAGCCCACCCTCAACGCAACGGCATCACCTACCGAGTCGTTCAAGCCCACCGAAGGCAAGCAGTGGGAGCTGGGGGTGAAATATCAACCGCCAGGCTCCAGCACCCTGCTTTCTGCTGCTGTGTACGACCTGACCCAGAAGAACGTGTCAGTAACCAACACCGTCGGCGGCATCACCATCACCAGCCAGACAGGTGAAGTGAAAGTACGTGGCCTGGAACTGGAAGCCGTGTCGGATGTGAGCGACAACCTGAAGGTGATCGCCACCTATACCCTGGCCAAATCTGATGTCCAGAAAGGCGACTACAAAGGTAACCGCCTGCAACTGATGCCTAACCAGCAGGCATCGGTATGGGGCGACTACACCTGGCACGCAGGGGCACTCGATGGGTTCGGCATCGGCTTGGGCGCGCGCTACACCGGCAACACCTACGGCGACCAGGCCAACACCTACCTGGGCAAGGCGAATGCCTACACCGTGTTCGATGCCTCCATGCATTACGACCTGGGCCGCCTTGCCAACAGCCTCAAAGGTGCGTCGGTTGCGGTCAATGCCACCAACCTGTTCAACAAGGACTACCTGTCCACCTGCGACAGCTACTACTGCTACTACGGTGACGAACGCAGCGTGGTGGCCAGCGCTTCCTACCAGTTCTGAGTAACGGGGCGGCCGCGTTGCGGCCCCCCAGCTTGAACGCCCCAACCGGTACCCCGATGAAAAGCCCAACCATCCGCCGCTGGTCGACGGTTCATACTTACAGCAGCCTGGTCTGCACGGTGTTCCTGCTGTTGCTGGCCATTACCGGCCTGCCGCTGATCTTCCACCACGAACTGGAACACCTGCTGGGCGATGCGCCCGAGCTGCGCCAGATGGCTGCGGGTACTCCACACCTGGACCTGCAGCAACTGGTGCTCAAGGCAGAACAGCACCGCCCGGGTGACGTCGTGCAGTACTTCGGCTTCGATGCCGACGAACCCGACGGTGTGGTTGCCATTACCGCCGCCACGGCCGGCACCGAGCCCAATGCCTCCCACACCTTCATGCTCGACGCCCGCACCGGCGAGGCCGTGGCCATGCCCGCCGCCAATGGCGGGTTCATGATGGTCATGTTGCGCCTGCACGTGGACATGTTCGCCGGGCTACCGGGCAAGCTGCTGCTCGCTTTCATGGGGGTGCTGTTCATCGTGGCGATCGTCTCCGGCACCGTGCTGTACGCACCGTTCATGCGCCGGCTGCCCTTTGCGGCAGTGCGCCGGGACAAATCCACCCGGCTGCGCTGGCTCGACCTGCACAACCTGATTGGCATCGTCACGTTGACCTGGGCCTTGGTGGTCGGGGTAACGGGTGTGATCAGCGCGCTGTCCGACCTGGTGATCGCCGCCTGGCGCAACGACAGCCTGGTGACCATGGTGGCGCCTTACCGTGATGCCCCGCCGCTGACCGAGCGGGCGCCGGCCAGTCACCTGCTGCACATCGCCGAGCAGGCTGCACCCGGCATGCAGGCAGACTTCATCGCCTTCCCGGGTACGCGCTTTTCCAGCGAGCACCACTACGCCGTGTTCATGAAGGGTGCCAGCCATCTGACGTCGCACCTGCTCACCCCGGTCCTGATCGACGCCCGCAACCTAACGGTGACCGCCGTTGGTGAGCGCCCCTGGTACATGGATGCCATGGGGCTCTCGCAGCCGCTGCACTTCGGCGATTACGGCGGGCGGCCCATGCAGGTGCTGTGGGCGGTACTCGATACCCTGACCATCGTGGTACTGCTCAGTGGCCTGTACCTGTGGTGGGGCAAGCAGCGCAGAGCGCGGGAGCAAAAACCATGAGCCACAGCTCACGCAGTACCTGGCGTATCTTCGCCTGGCCAGGGCTGATCGCGGTGCTTGGCGCGGCGGGGCTGTTCGCCGCACTGCTCGGTGACGGCGTATGGGACATGCTGGCCTGGCTGGGCCTTGGCCTGCCGGCGGTATTGGGAGTGTACGGCCTCGGCAAACGTTGAGGTACCCGGGTAACGCGCCTGAGCCTGCCAGGCCCACCAGGCTATGGCGCCAACCCACAGAGTGCCGCCCATGAGCCTGCAACAATTCATCGCCTACGACCAGCAGTTAGCCGACCTGCTCACCCCGCTACCCCAACCCGACACCCGCTTGCCCTGGCTGGAGGCACGCCAGCGTTACTTTGCCGACCTCGCCGCCTATTGGTTGGACACCGGCGCCACCCCCTCAACACGCCAAGCCAGGCTGGCCGCCGTGTTACGCGCCCAGCTGCTGGCGCAGATCAACCTGCGCATTGGCGACCATACCCTGGGTTCGAACCACGCCGAGTTGATGAAAACCTGCATCGAGTTGCCGCTGCCGTGGCAGCGCCAGCACCTGCCCAGCCCCACGCGGCCACAGGTTTACCGGCCCATGCTGGATATCAGCGCCCCTAACTGGCGTGGCTACCTGCCCGGCACCTTCATCATCATCGAAGGTGGCCCTGAAGGGCGCATGCCAGACCCGGCCCAACCCAGTGAATATGCGCTGCTGTGCAGTTTGTCCCACGGCATCGAGGCGTTCGATGACCTGGCGGAGTTGCATGTGGAGCTGTGCGAACGGCTGGATGACCCACTGCAGAGCCAACCGCTGTTGCGTCATCTGCCTGATGAGCAAACGCGCGACCTGGCGCGCAACGCCGGGCGCCTGCGCTACGAGTGGTTCAACGACGACCTGGTGCAGCACCAGGCCCAAGTGCTGATAGATGGCCAGCGTGTACGCCTGACCCACGTATGGGAGGCAGCCGTGCCAGCGGGCCAGGTGAACTGGCCCGAGTTGGCCGAGCGCCTGGAACACGCTGCCGACCTGCTACCCCTGGCGGGCAGCCCGCCCGCCCTGCATACCCGCTATGGCCTGTTGCTGGAACGCAATTCTCCGGCCTGGCTGAAGAACGCCTCGCCACAAGCCCTCACCCATGTGATGCAGACCATGCAGGAACTGGTCATCGCCATCGACCGCGCCGCCGCCCCTGGCATCCTCAGCCACGAGCAGTTTCTGGACCAGAACAGCCTGAACGCCTGGACGTGTGAGCGCCTGCGCGCGGCCCTGCGCCAGCGCCACCAGTTCGACGCCGACCCGCTCGAGCTGTATGTCAGCGTGACCATGGCCCGTCAGCGCGGCCCTGTATTGCACCCAGGCCTTGCCACAGGCTACATCCCGGCGGCAAGCCGCCCCCAGGTCGGCGACACCATCGAGCTGGTGGGCAAAACCTACCGCCTCGACCAGCTGGCAGCGCTCAATGTTGCCTGGCTGGACATCGACTACTGGCTCACCGCACGCGTACACCGCAAAGACAACAGCGCCGTCCCGCAGGTTACCCCCGCACAGATCAAGCAACTGGTCCGCGACCTGAACGTGGGTGAAACCTACAGCCGGTACCTGCGTGCCCACCTGCTGGCCTCACCCGATGCACAGTGGCGTGAACAGCAATACATTGCGATCAGCACGGCACGCATGCAGGCCGAGGCAGCGAAGGCCCGTTACGCCGGGCATTATCTTGAAGACGTGTTCGAACGGGGCTACGCCTGGAGCAGGGCGGTCATCGATCACCCGGACAGCGAACAGCGGCACAGCCATGGCCACCGGTTGAGTGTTCGTCAGTGCCTGATCGACAGCCACACAGTCATGGGCGTCATGTTGATCACACCGGATACCCCGGGCCTGCAGCGGTTCGTGGTGTACACCCCCGACGCACCGGACCGACGGGCCTGGCGCGAGTACCGCAACGCCCGCCACCTGCTGCGCACACTGCGCGCTCAGCCCTTGTTGCGTGACTACCTCAAGGAGCGCCTGCCACTGGCAGACCATGCCCAGCTGGAGCGGGGCCTGCTGAAAGGCCGCATGGGGCCAAGAATCGCCACGCCGGTCATCACTGGCAATTTTCAGCAGGCCCGCTACCTGGCCGAAGTACGGGCAGCACTCGCCATGGTGGATGCCAGCACCAATACCAAGCTGGAGCTGCTTGGCGAGTTCAGCCTTCATGCCCTGTGGGTGCTGCTCGACCTGGTTAGCCTGGTACTGCCAAACCGCGCGCTGACACCACTGTCATTCGGCCGTGCGGTGATCTCTGTTCTGGACATGACCCAGGCCTACAAGCAGGAAGATCGTGTGGGTGTACTGAAGCATCTGGTAGAAGCCTTTACCCATGTCAACGACGGTATAAACAGCATCGGTGGCTCCACCGTAGTGCGCAGGGCGATCAGGGGCATGCCACCGACCCCGCCTGTGCTTTTGCCGCCAGCCCTGGCCCTGCGCGTAGACACCCAGAAGCTGCATTACCGGGTAGACGGTATTCACAAGGAAGGCATCTACGAACAGAAATCCCCCTATCCTGGGGTCACGTTCTACTTCATCAAGGACTCGGCAGGCCGCACGTATCAGGTCGCCTTCGACGGCTATCGATGGCGCGTGGTCGACCCTCGCCAGCCCGACGCGTACACCAAGGTGCCGGTAAAGCGCCGCAAGGACGGTGAGTGGGTGGTGGATTCGCCCGTGCTCTGGTACGACGGCCTGCCTGACCTGGGAGCGCTGCTGGACGGCTGTCGTCTGGCCGAAGTGCCACTCGGCACCCCTGCGGGTACCCCGGGCCTGTACCTCAGCACTGGCCAGCTCTACCTGCTGGCAGGTGGACACGCCTTCCCCCTGCGCAGGCACCTGCTGCTTGATCACTACCACCTGCAACTGGAAAGTGCCTCAGCGGCGGCCGTTCACGCCTGGGCCATCCTGCGCTGGCAGGGCCAGCAGTGGCGCATGCGTGTGCGCCAGGCCGGGCGCAGCAGCGCCTGGCTGGCGCTACCGCAGGGCTACGCGGTCAGCGTGGGCAGCAGTTGATCCAGGCGTTGGTACAGGGCGCTGCTGCTGGGCCAGTTGCGCAGCAGCCGTGCGCGGTCGCGGGCATAGGCCGGGGCAAAACTCAGCTGGGTCGCATGCTGGGTCATGGCATCCAGGTCGATCAGCGACCATTGGCTGCCCTGCCAGAACAGGTTATGGCCCTTGAAGTCGCCATGGCTGATGCGCTCGGCGATCAGCCGCTGCATCAGCTGTACCAGCGCCTGAACCTGCTCTTCAGGGGCCTGCCCCGTTTCAACGTGCGGCGCGAAACAGGCGCTGAGGTCTGGCCCGTCGATGTATTCGGTCACCAGGTAGGCCGTGCTGCGCAAGCCCATCACCCGCTGCTCCAGCACCGCCAGGGGGCGCGGCGTGGCGATATCCAGAAAACGCAGGCGGTGCCCTTCGATCCATGAATGCCAGGCACGGCTCGGGCGCCAGAACCGCTTGAACCAGTGCGCGGTGTTCTTGATGTTGTAGCGTTTAAGCACCAACGGGCGGCCATTGACCTCGATGCGCGCCACACTGGCGGCGCCGCCGGTCTTGTACAGGTGCCCTCGGTCGATCAGTGCATCGGCCTGTTCGAGCACCGGCAGCATGGCTTGGGCCTCACTGCGCACCACTGCGCGCAGGCCAGCCAGGCTGCGCTGCACACTGAACAGGCTGCATTCGCGGCCGGCTTTTTCCAGGTAGTCCTTCTGGCGCCAGGCGCGCACCTTGTCTACCTGCTTCTGCAAGGCTTCCAGGGGCAGCGCATGTTCGGCATTGGCCAGCAGATAATGCACCAGCAGCTCTTCGATGAAGGGCTCCAGGCGTTTGGGCAACTGGGCAAAGAACACCCCGAGGTTTTCCAGCACCCGTGGCCGCGAGAGCTGCTGGCCAGGCGTTTCAGCCTTGATACCGGCGCCGTCGATCAGGTACAGCTTACCGCCGTGGCGCAGCAGGTTGTCCAGGTGCAGGTCTTCCTGCCACAAGCCCTGCCGGTGCATGTGTGCCACGGCGGTCAGCGCCTCGCCCAACACGGCCTGTTGTTCGTCGGCCAGTGCAGGCAGTTGTTCCACGCCAGCCCAGGCATCAGCCAGGCTCTGTGCGCCATCGAGAAACTCGAACAGCAACCAGCCGCCTTCACCTTCCACCAGGCCATCAGCCAGCAGCTTCGGTGTCGTCAGGCCTTGCTCGGCCAGCAGTTTCACCCCTTGCAGCTCACGCTGGAACTGGCGTGCGGCGTTGCTGCCTACCAGCAGCTTGGCCAGCACCGGAATGCCCCGCCAGATACCCGCGCCTACGTAACGCTGGCCTGGCAGCACACGCAGCAGGCTCAGCAACTGCAAATCGGCACCACCGGCAGCATCTGCCAGGGTCAGGCTCAGGGGCAGCGACGGGTGGCGACCTGCCGCTTTCAGTTCAGACAGGTGCATCAGCGTGCCTCTTTGTGATGGCGGCGTTGCATCAACCGTTGCAGCCAAGTGTCGACCAGCGTGCTGCCTGCAGGCTGCGCCAGGTAGGCCGCCAGCAGCGTGCGCACGTCGTGCTCACCCCACACCGGCGCCCGGCGCAGCAATGGCTCCAGGTCGCGCAGGCGGTCACGCATGCCGAACAGCAACGGCCGGGTTTTTTCCAGGTCGATCAGCTGTGCGTCCCAGCCTTCCCGGCGCTGGCGCAGGAAGATGTGCTTGGGATAAAAGCACCCATGCACCTGGCCGGCGGCGTGCAGCGTACGCGCCAACTGGCCGCACGCTATCAGCATGCCGTCGCGCGCAGCGGCGCCCACCTGCGCCCACTGCGCCAGTTGGCTGTCGAGGTCGCTCCAGTCGTCCAGCGCACGGGTCATCAGCACCGCCCGGTGCTGGCCAGCCTGTTTGCGTTCGCCGTAGAACACCGCCTGCAGGGCCGGTATGTGCAGTTTCTGGTAACGCACGATGTTGCGAAATTCGCGGGCGAAGGTGGGTTCGCCGAACGGCCGGTGCAGGGTGCGGGTCAGGTAGTCGCTTTGCCGCTTGAGGTAGTAACCCTTGCCCTCAAGCTCCAGGCGGAACACGCTGCTCCAGCCACCACGGCCGGTATTGGGCTCGTCCACCGCGTCCAGTTGCAACGCCCACAGCGCCTCGAAATCGTCCAGGCCATGGCGTTTGAGCAGCGCCCTGTCGTCGCTGGCCACGTAGTCGGTCATTCCCTTCCCTCGAAAAAGCCCAGTACCTGGCGGATACGCTTCTTGTCCCGGTCGTTCAGCCGGTTGCGCTCACGGTACTGCAGGTAGAAGCGCAGGCGCTGGGTGGCAGACAAGTGATACTTGGCCACTTTGTCCAGGCAGGCCAGGTCCTTGATCAACCGGTGACGCCACATGAAGCCCCGCCAGAAGTCGCCAGTGGGGCAGTCGATGAAGAACACCGTGCCCTGGTCGTCGACCAGCAGGTTGCGCCATTTCAGGTCGTTGTGGGCAAAGCGGTGCTCATGCATGACCCGGGTGTGGCGGGCCAGCTGGCGGCTGATATGGTCGACCCACGCGCGGTCGGCCAGGCGCGCATCATGGCGCTCGGCCAAGGCCGACAAGTCTTCGGTGTTGGGCAGCTCGCGGGTAATCATGGCACCGCGGCCGAAGGCCAGGCCGTTGCGCTCAAGCCCCCAGGCCACCACTTCGGCCGTGGGAATGCCCCACTTGTCGAACTGCTTGAGGTTCTGCCATTCGGCCTTGATACGCGGCCGGCCCAGGTAACGGCGCATGTGCTTGCCGGCACCGGTGTAGCGTTTGACGTAGTAGTTGACCCCGTCACGCTCGATCCGCACCACCTCGCTGAGCGGGTCGCGGGTAAGGCGCTCGCCCTGGATGGCAAACACCGCATCGAGGCTGCCGAAGTCCGCCGCCAGATGTTGATAACCTGGCGCCAGTGTCCAACTCGCCATCAGAGTGCATCCCCATAGCGTTGCTTACGGTCGTAGAGTTTCTGCGCCTTGCGTTCCAGCCAGGCCAGCAGCGCGGCCTCGTCCCGCAGCACCTCGCGCAACGGGCGCTGGAAGTACGCGCGCAAAAAGCGCAGCTTGTCGCGGGCGGTCAGGCCAATGTCCAGGGCCGAGAAATACAGGGCGGCCAGGTCTTTGTCGCGCCAGCGCCGGCTGATTTTCGCCCGTGTCTGCGCACGGTGCAGGTCGATCACCGACAGTTTGAAGCCATCCGCCGTCACCGGCCGGTCTGTGTGCAACAGGAAATGGCAGATGTAGCAGTCACGGTGGTTCACCCCGGCGCGGTGCATGCCACCGGTCATCTCGGCCACCCGTGCAATCAGCGCATGCTTCAGGCGCGGCTGGGGTGGTTGCTTCACCCAGTCGAGGCTGAAGTCTTCCAGGCTGATGGTGGGCGCCAGTTCTTCGGTGATGATGAACGAGTGCTGCGTGGCCGGGTTACTGCCGCGCTCACCGTAGGCAACGGCGGTCATGGTCGGTACACCCACTTCATGCAGGCGCTGGATGGCTCGCCATTCCTGGCCTGCACCGAGCACCGGCAGCTTGGCCGTGAGCAGGTTCTTGGCAATCTCACCCCAGCCGATGCCGCGGTGAATCTTGACGAAAAAGCCTTCGCCAGCCACCTCGGTACGCAGCGTGCGACGCCCTTCCAGCTCCCGGTACACCTCGCCTTGCAAGGCTTCCACGGCGTCGAAGGCATCACGCCCGGCCCACAGGCTTTTGAAGGGTTCGGCCAGTATCAGCTTCATACGCCCTCCTGCCCCAGGATCACGTCGGCAGCGTGCTGCGGCATGCTGTACAGGTCGGCGGTATCAGCGAAGCGCAGGCCGTTGCGCGACCAGTCGGCGCGGGCCTGTGGGTCTTCGAGCATGCGCTGCAGGTAGCCGTTGAGCTGCTCTTGTTCGAACGGCTCGTCCAGCACCAGGCCACACTCGGCCTCGGCAATGTAATGCGCGTAGCCGCACACCTTCGACACCAGCACCGGCAAGCCTGCTACCAGCGCTTCGAGCAACACCGTACCGGTGTTCTCGTTGTAGGCCGGGTGGATCAACAGGTCGGCACCCAACAGGAAACGCGGGATGTCGCTGCGCCCTTTCAGGAACTGCACCTGGTCACCCAGGCCCAGGGTTGCGCTCTGCAGCTGGAACACCTTGGGGTCATCCTGGCCGATCACCATTAGCCGGGTGCGCTTGCGCAAGGCCGAAGGCAGCGCAGCCAGCGCCTTCAGGCTACGGTCCACACCTTTGGTCTTGAAGCCGGAGCCAATCTGCACCAGCAGCAGTTCGTCATCTGCCAGGTTGAATTCCTGGCGGAAACCCGCGCGAATCTCGGCGGCGTTGGCCGGGGCCCGGCGGTCCTGGGAAATACCCGGCGGCAGCAGGTGAAAACGCTCGACCGGGGTGCCGTAATGCTTGATGAACAGCGGCTGCTGCACTTCGGAGATCATCAGCACCTCGGTGCTGGCGTGCTTGTCGAACACGGCCCGCTCGTACTCGGCAAAGTGCCGGTAACGGCCCCAGCGGCGGTACAGGCCACCGCGCAGGGTCTGGGCCTTGTCTTCAAAGCAGCCATCGGCAGCGTAATAAACGTCCAGCCCCGGCATTTTGTTGAAGCCGATCAGGCGGTCGACGGGGCGCTCGGCCAGGTCGGCCTGCATCCAGGCGGTGAGCTTTTCGTTGCGGCGGTGGTTGAAGATCGCCTTGACCGGCGCCACCAGTACTTCGAAACCTGCGGGGATGTCGCCCTCCCAGATCAGCGTGTACACACGGATCTGGTGGCCGCGCCGTTGGCACTCCAGGGCGATGCGCATGAAGTCGCGCTGCAGCCCACCGAAGGGGAAGTATTTGTAAAGCACGAAAGCCAATTGCATCAACGGACATCCTCAGCCAGCAGCAGCGCGCTCAAGCGGCTCGCCACATGCTCGGGATTCAGGCGAGTGAAGCACAGCGGCCACTCGCGGTTCGGATCGTACCGGCGCAGGTCTTCGGCGCTCGGTTTGTAGGTGCATTTTTTTTGCAGGCAGGGCGCGCACGGCCAGTCACTGGCCTGGTGCACCTGGGTCCGCCCGTAGGCCCCGGTAAGGCCGGGGTTGGTTGGGCCAAACAGCGACAAGGTAGGCACATCGAGCGCTGCGGCCAGGTGGCCCAGGCCGGTATCGACCGCGACGCAAGCCTTGGCAGCGGCAAGCACGCGGGCCACACCTGCCAGGTTCAACTTGGGCAGCACCTGGCAGTTGTTCAAGCCCTGGGCGATGCGCTCGGCCCGGGCCTTTTCCGCCGGGTTGCCCCAAGGCAGGCGCACTTGCAGCCGGCGACGGCCCATGCGCTCGGCAAGCTCGCGCCAATAGGCTTCGGGCCAATGCTTGGTGGCCCAGGTGGTGCCATGCAGAAACACCACGTAGGGTGCAGCCGGTGGCAGTTGCAGGCGGTCGAGGTCCAGGCCGTATTGGCCGATCCCTTCCGGCAGGTCATAGGCCAGGGCCATGGCGAACAACTGGCGAACACGCTCCACGGCATGCTGGCCGACGGCAACCGACAGGCGCCGGTCGTAGAAGCGGCTGGCCCAGCCTTCACGGGCAGAATAGCGGTCCAGCCCGGCGATGGGCGCCTTGACATAGCGGGTAAGCCAGGCCGACTTGACCAGGCCCTGGGCATCGATCACCAGGTCGTACTTGCGCGCGCGCAGGCGCTGCTTGAACGCCTTCCATTCGCCGCTGCGCAGCGTCTGCCACAGGTTCTTGCGCCAACGGCGGATCGCCACCGGGATTACCTGGTCCACGGCCGGGTGCCAGCTGGGGATTTCGGCAAAGCCTTCTTCCACCACCCAGTCGAAGCGGATGCCGGGTATGGCGTGGGCCGCATCGGTAAGGGCCGGCAGGGTGTGGATCACATCACCCAGCGACGAAGTCTTGATGATCAGTACCCGCACTTATTCGACCTCGACCACAGCATCAATCAACCCCGGGCCACTCAGGCTGTGCAAGGCCGCGATGACGCTGCCTGGCTGCAGCAGGCGCAGGCAGTTGTAGTGGCCAAACCGGCAGGTCCGGTCGAAACACGGGCTGCACTCGATGCCGGTGCGCACCACTTCCACCTGTTCGGCCAGCGGCGGTGTGAAGCCAGGCGATGTCGAACCGTACACCGCCACCAGCGGGCGGTTGAGGGCAGCTGCCACGTGCATCAGGCCAGAATCGTTTGACACCACGGCCTGGGCACAGGACATCAGGTCGATGGCTTCGGCCAGGGAGGTTTCACCGGCCAGGTTGGACGATTCTTCACGCAAACCAGGGATTAGCCGGTCACGGATCTGCTCACCCACCGGGTGGTCGTTTTTCGAGCCGAACAGCCATACCTGCCAGCCCTGGCGGATCATCGCGTCGGCGACTGCAGCGTAATGCTCGGCAGGCCAGCGTTTGGCCTCGCCAAACTCGGCACCTGGGCACAGTGCGAGCACCGGGCGGTCCAGCTCCAGCCCGAACTTGGCCAGGGCAGCGTCGCGGCTCTGGGCTTCGATCTGCAAGCTGGGGCGCGGGTAAGGTTGCGGCAGCGCTGCCCCCGGCGCGTAGGCCAGGGCCATGAAACGCTCGATCATCAGTGGGTAGCGGGTCTTGTCCAGCTTGCGCACATCATTCAGCAGGCCAAAGCGCATCTCGCCGCGCCAGCCGGTGCGCTTGGGGATACCGGCAAAGAACGGCACCAGCGCCGACTTGAGCGAATTAGGCAACAGGATGGCCTGGTCGTACTGACCGGCCAATGACTTGCCAATGCGCCGGCGGGTGGCCAGTTCCAGCGCACCATGGCCAAGCGGGAAGCTAAGCGCCTGCCGCACCTCAGGCATGCGCTCGAGGATAGGCCGGCTCCACTCGGGGGCGAGCACATCGATCATGCAGTCGGGGTGCTGCTGTTTCAGGCACTGGAACAGGGTCTGCGCCATTACCATGTCGCCGACCCAGCTGGGGCCAATGATCAGTATTCTCATGCTTAGTCCAGAAACACTCGGGGAGGCTGCAGGCTGCGGTAAGCCTGGCCTCCCCTCTTTATATTCAGGCTATGTGGCGGACAGTGTACCACCCACGTGGGCCATTCGCGGGCAAGCCCGCCTACAGGCGATTGGCCTTTCACGTAAGGCCCAGCTCACCCCATATACGCCGTACCTCACGGCGTTCATCGGCAAACTGCGCCGCGTCGATCACCCCGGCCTGCTTCTGCAATGCCTGGCGGTGCGAGGCCGAGCGGAACGCCTTGTACACTTCACGCAACAACGCCGCGTCGCTGGCCGGCATCAGGTTCGCCTGCTCCAGCTCTTCCAGGATGCGGATGTTATCGGTCCATCGCAGTATGGCCGCATGGTCGTGCGACCAGGCCAAAGCGGCGTATTGCACCATAAATTCGATATCGACGATACCGCCCGCATCCTGCTTGATGTCAAAGGGCATGCCGGCATCGAAGGCATTGGCCGCCGTGCCGGCGGCGGTTGCCTTGGTGCCCAGGTTGTCACGCATCTTGGCGCGCATTTCACTCACGTCGATGCGCAGCTTTTCCAGGTCCCGAGGCTGGCCCAGTACCTGGGCACGTACGCCCTCGAAGGCCGCGCCTACCTGCGGGCAACCCACCAGCACCCGGGCGCGTACCAGGGCCTGGTGTTCCCAGGTCCAGGCTTCGTTCTGCTGGTAGCGCTGGAACGCCCCCAGTGAGCTGACCAGCAGCCCGGATGCGCCAGAAGGCCGCAGGCGCATGTCCACGTCGTACAGCTGCCCCGAGTTGGTCTGGGTGGTCAGCAGGTGAATGATGCGCTGGCCCAGGCGGGTGAAGAACTGCGCGCTGTCGATAGGTTTGGCGCCGTCGGTTTCCGCCTGCGGGTCACCGTCGTGGATGAACACCAGGTCAAGGTCCGAGCCATGACCCAGCTCCAGGCCGCCGACCTTGCCGTAACCAATGATGATGAAGCCCGGGTCGCAGGGGCTGCCGTCGCTGCGCACGGGCTGGCCGTGGCGGGCCACAGTCTGCCGCCAGGCCAGGGCCAGCACTTGGTCGAGGATGGCTTCGGCCAGCCAGGTAAGGTAGTCGCTGACCTTCATCAGCGGCAGGTTGCCGCTGATTTCCGAGGCTGCCACGCGCAGGCTGTGGGCCAGCTTGAAGTGGCGCAAGGCCTCCATCTGCTGCTCCAGGTCGTCCTCGGGGATACGGGTCAGCCTTTCACGCAGCTCGCTGGCCAGCTCCGGCGCCAACGGCGGGCTGAACAGGCGCCCTTCGTTGAGCAGCTCATCGAGCAGCAACGGGTAGCGGGCAATCTGCTCGGCAATCCACGGGCTGGCCGCACACAGCGTCAACAGCCGCCGCAACGCCCCGGGGTTTTCCGTCAGCAGCACCAGGTAGGCCGAACGCCGCGCCACGGCTTCGACCAGCGGCAACACCCGCTCCAGCACCAGGTCGGGGTTTTCGTGTTCGATGGCCTGGGCCAGCAGGCGCGGGATGAAGGCATCCAGGCGCTCGCGCCCGATACGCTGCATCGAGCGCAACTGCGGGCTGGAGCGCAGTGCCGCCAGGCGGCGCAAGGCTTCAACGGGTTGCCGGAAGCCGGCTTGTTCAAGCTGGCGACCCGCTGCTTCCTCGTCCTGGGCCTGCTCCCACAGCGGCGACCACTCGCCGCCCACCACCAGCTCGCTTTCACCGTCCTCGTCATCCGGGTCGGCGATCACCTGCCGGAAGTGCCAGTCGATACGGCTCCGCCAGTGGCTGAGCTGGGCCTGGAAGCCCTGCCAGTCAGCGAACCCGAGCATGTACGCAACCCGTGCCTGGTCGGTGTCGCTGTCGGGCAGCATCTGCGTCTGGCGGTCGGCAATGGCCTGGATGGCATGCTCGGTATAGCGCAGAAACGCATAGCCCTCGCGCAGCTCCGCCACCACCGCGGGCGGCAGGTAGCCCTGCCCCTCCAGCGTTGCCAGCACCTTGAGCAGCGGCCGCTGTTGCAGGCTCAGGTCCCGCCCGCCATGGATCAGCTGGAAGGCCTGGGCAATGAACTCAACCTCGCGGATACCACCCGCACCCAGCTTGATGTTGTCGGCCATGCCCTTGCGCCGCACTTCCTGCTGGATCAGCTGTTTCATGGTGCGCAGGGCTTCGATCGCCGAAAAATCCAGGTACCGTCGGTACACGAACGGGCGCAGCATGTCTTGCAACTGCGCCCCGGCTGCCTGGTCCCCGGCCACCACCCGCGCCTTGATCATGGCATAGCGTTCCCAGTCGCGGCCCTGGTCCTGGTAGTACTGCTCCAGCGCATTGAAACTAAGCACCAGTGCCCCAGACGAGCCGTAGGGCCGCAGGCGCATGTCGACGCGGAACACGAAGCCGTCGACGGTGACAGGATCCAGCGCCTTGATCAGGCGCTGCCCCAGGCGGGTGAAGAATTCCTGGTTATCCAGCGAACGCTTCACGCCTTCGGTTTCGCCACCCTCCGGGAAGGCGAAAATCAGGTCGATGTCCGACGACAGGTTCAGCTCGCCGGCCCCTAGCTTACCCATGCCCAGCACCACCATGTGCTGCGGCTGGCCACTGCGGTTACCGATGGGCGTGCCGAACTGCTGGCAGTGGCACGGGTACAGCCACTGGTACGCTTCATCGATGGCGGCATCGGCCAGGTCGGACAGGTCGCGGCAGGTCTCAGCCAGGTCGGCTTGGCGGGTGATGTCCCGCCAGATGATCCGCAGTTGCTGGCGGTTGCGCTCACGGCGCAGGTTACGCGCCAGTTCTTCTTCTGTTTGCGCCGCCTGGGCTACCTCGGCGACCTGGGCACGCAGCTCGCCGGGCGCGTGGCGCCGGTCCATCGCGCCCGCGGCCAGCAGGCCGAAGAGCATGGCAGGGTCACGCTGGGCCAGGCCGAGCACGAAATCGCTGGCGGCGGCCACCTGATCGAACTGCTGGCGGTGCAACGAGCTCCAGAGGTTCAGGTCCAGGCCGGGGTGGGCAGCCACGGCATCTTGCAAAAACTGCCCATTGCGCGTGGCCAGTGGCTGCAGGGCAGGTGGCAGATCGGAGGGCAAAGGTAGGCGCATGGTCTATCCTTGATCGGCGTGAAAAGGGAGAGGGAAAGCGGCCAAGTAGATACCGGCCCACGGTTGGACTGTCGTACAAAGGTTGGAAATAGCTGAAATGCCTGTTTTTGTGGCAACAAACATCAATGACCACCCGTTCGCGACTCACTACCAACCAACATGAACGTTTTTCCTCACAAGCCGAGATGCGACCGAACGTCGCACAGCTGTAGTTTTACTACTACCCATGGCGTGCAAAGGCATGAAATGAGAAAGCAAATGTAGTAAAACTACACGGCGCCGGACGATACCCCGGTATTCCAAGAATTCACGACGTCTGCCCATAAGGCCAGTCGCAATCTCAGGCAACCGATTCTGGTTGCCTTTCCGCCCTGGAGCAAGCCATGCAAGACCTCGATCCAATCGAAACCCAGGAATGGCTGGATGCCCTGGAGTCGGTCCTCGACAAAGAAGGCGAAGACCGCGCTCATTACCTGATGACCCGTATGGGCGAGCTGGCCACCCGTAGTGGCTCTCAGCTGCCGTATGCGATCACCACGCCATACCGCAACACCATCCCTGTCACCCACGAAGCACGCATGCCTGGCGACCTGTTCATGGAACGCCGCATTCGCTCGATGGTGCGTTGGAACGCCCTGGCCATGGTCATGCGCACCAACCTGAAAGACTCGGACCTGGGCGGACACATCTCCAGCTTCGCCTCCAGCGCCACCCTGTACGACATCGGCTTCAACTACTTCTTCCAGGCCCCGACCGAAGAACACGGCGGCGACCTGGTGTTCTTCCAGGGCCACGCCTCACCAGGCGTCTACGCCCGCGCCTTCATGGAAGGCCGCATCAGCGAAGAGCAGATGAACAACTTCCGCCAGGAAGTGGACGGCAACGGCCTGTCCTCGTACCCGCACCCGTGGCTGATGCCTGACTTCTGGCAGTTCCCGACCGTATCGATGGGTCTGGGCCCGATCCAGGCCATCTACCAGGCACGCTTCATGAAGTACCTGGAAGCCCGTGGCTTCATCCCGGCTGGCAAGCAGAAAGTCTGGTGCTTCATGGGCGACGGCGAGTGCGACGAGCCGGAATCCCTGGGCGCTATTTCCCTGGCCGGCCGCGAGAAGCTGGACAACCTGATCTTTGTCATCAACTGCAACCTGCAGCGCCTCGACGGCCCTGTGCGCGGCAACGGCAAGATCATCCAGGAACTCGAAGGCGTGTTCCGTGGCGGTGGCTGGAACGTCAACAAGGTGGTCTGGGGCCGCTTCTGGGACCCACTGCTGGCCAAGGACACCAACGGTGCCCTGCAGCGCCGCATGGACGAAGTCATCGACGGCGAGTACCAGAACTACAAGGCCAAAGACGGCGCCTACGTGCGTGAGCACTTCTTCAACACCCCAGAGCTCAAGGCCATGGTCGAAGACCTGTCCGACGACGAGATCTGGAAGCTCAACCGTGGCGGCCACGACCCGTACAAGGTCTACGCGGCGTACCACCAGGCTGTTAACCACAAAGAGCAGCCGACCGTTATCCTGGCCAAGACCATCAAGGGCTACGGTACCGGTGCGGGCGAAGCCAAGAACACCGCGCACAACACCAAGAAGGTCGACGTCGACAGCCTGCGTAAATTCCGCGACCGCTTCGACATCCCGGTCAAGGATGCAGAGCTGGAGAACCTGCCGTTCTTCAAGCCTGAAGAAGGTTCCGCCGAAGCCAAGTACCTGGCCGAGCGCCGCGCAGCCCTGGGCGGTTTCGTGCCGCAGCGCCGCGCCAAGAGCTTCAGCGTGCCTACCCCGCCACTGGAAACGCTGAAAGCGATCCTGGACGGCTCGGGCGACCGCGAAATCTCCACCACCATGGCCTTCGTGCGTATTCTGGCGCAGCTGGTCAAGGACAAGGAAATCGGCCAGCGCATCGTGCCGATCATCCCGGACGAAGCCCGTACCTTCGGTATGGAGGGTATGTTCCGCCAGCTGGGCATCTACTCGTCGGTCGGCCAGCTCTACGAGCCTGTCGACAAAGACCAGGTGATGTTCTACCGCGAAGACAAGAAGGGCCAGATCCTCGAGGAAGGCATCAACGAAGCCGGCGCCATGTCGTCGTTCATCGCTGCCGGCACCTCGTACAGCTGCCACAACCAGCCGATGTTGCCGTTCTACATCTTCTACTCGATGTTCGGCTTCCAGCGCATTGGCGACCTGGCCTGGGCCGCTGGCGACAGCCGCACCCGTGGCTTCCTGATCGGCGGTACTGCCGGCCGTACCACCCTCAACGGTGAAGGCCTGCAGCACGAAGACGGTCACAGCCACATGATGGCCGGTACCATCCCGAACTGCCGCACCTACGATCCTACCTACGGCTATGAGCTGGCGGTGATCATCCAGGACGGCATGAAGAAGATGACCGAAGAGCAACAGGACATCTTCTACTACATCACCGTGATGAACGAATCCTACCAGCAGCCTGCCATCCCGGCCGGTGCCGAGGAAGGCATCATCAAGGGCATGTACCTGCTGGAAGAAGACACCCGTGACGCCGCACACCATGTGCAGCTGATGGGCTCGGGCACCATCCTGCGCGAAGTGCGCGAGGCAGCGAAGATCCTGCGTGAAGAGTTCAACGTCGGTGCCGACGTGTGGAGCGTCACCAGCTTCAACGAACTGCGCCGTGACGGCCTGGCCGTGGAACGCGCCAACCGCCTCAAGCCTGGCCAGAAGCCACAGCAGACCTACGTCGAGCAGTGCCTGACCGGTCGCAAAGGCCCGGTGATCGCGTCTACCGACTACATGAAGCTGTTCGCCGAACAGATTCGCCAGTGGGTGCCAAGCAAAGAGTTCAAGGTCCTGGGTACCGACGGTTACGGTCGCAGCGACAGCCGCAAGAAGCTGCGTCACTTCTTCGAAGTCGACCGCCACTTCGTGGTGCTGGCTGCCCTGGAAGCCCTGGCTGACCGTGGCGAGATCGAACC
The DNA here is from genome assembly GCF_016647875.1 of Pseudomonas sp. S36. Taxonomy (NCBI): domain Bacteria; kingdom Pseudomonadati; phylum Pseudomonadota; class Gammaproteobacteria; order Pseudomonadales; family Pseudomonadaceae; genus Pseudomonas; species Pseudomonas sp. S36. The sequence continues at coordinate 21,396 of NZ_JACVVG010000024.1, forward strand.
CAAGGTTGTGGCTGACGCCATCGTCAAGTTCGGTATCGACCCGGACAAGCGCAACCCCCTGGACTGCTGAGGAGTATTTTTAAGTGAGCGAACTCATTCGCGTACCTGACATCGGCAGCGGTGAAGGTGAAATCATCGAGCTGTTCGTCAAGGTCGGTGACCGTATCGAGGCGGACCAGAGCCTGCTGACCCTGGAGTCCGACAAGGCCTCCATGGAGATCCCGGCACCGAAGGCTGGTGTGGTCAAGGAACTGAAGGTCAAGCTGGGCGACCGCCTGAAAGAAGGCGACGAGCTGCTGGTACTGGAAGCCGAAGGTGCCGCTGCTGCGGCCCCTGAGGCACCGGCGGCCGAGCAGAAGCCTGCAGCAGAAGCAGCGGCGCCAGCGCCTGCCGTAGAAGCTGCCCCGGCCCCCGCTGCTGCACCGGCTGCGGCCAGCGTGCAGGACATTCACGTGCCGGATATCGGTTCGTCGGGCAAGGCCAAGATCATCGAAGTGCTGGTGAAGGCTGGCGATACCGTCGAAGCCGACCAGTCGCTGATCACCCTGGAGTCCGACAAGGCCTCCATGGAAATCCCGTCCCCCGCCGCCGGCGTGGTGAAGGAAGTCATCGCCAAGCTGGACGATGAGGTTGGCACCGGTGACCTGATCCTCAAGCTGGAAGTGGCTGGCGCCGCGCCGGCCGCTGCTCCAGCCCCTGCGGCTGCGGCTGCGGCGCCGGCCAAGGCCGAGGCTGAACAGGCCGCGGCGACAAGTGCTCCTGCGCCTGCCGCCCCTGCCGCTGCACCTGCACCTGCTGCCGCTGCGCCGGCTGCCGGCAGCAACGCCAAGGTTCATGCCGGCCCTGCCGTGCGCCAGCTGGCCCGTGAATTCGGTGTCGAGCTGGGCGCAGTGGCGGCCAGCGGCCCACACGGTCGCATCCTGAAAGAAGACGTGCAGGTTTACGTCAAGGCCATGATGCAGAAGGCCAAGGAAGCACCCGCAGCTGCCGGTGCCACCGGTGGCGCAGGCATCCCGCCGATCCCTGCCGTGGACTTCAGCAAGTTTGGTGAAGTGGAAGAAGTGGCCCTGACCCGCCTGATGCAGGTCGGTGCTGCCAACCTGCACCGCAGCTGGCTGAACGTGCCGCACGTCACCCAGTTCGATTCTGCCGACATCACCGAGCTGGAAGCCTTCCGCGTGGCGCAGAAGGCTGTGGCCGAGAAAGCAGGCGTGAAGCTGACCGTGCTGCCGTTGCTGCTCAAGGCCTGCGCCTTCCTGCTCAAGGAACTGCCAGACTTCAACAGCTCGCTGGCCCCAAGCGGCAAGGCGATCATCCGCAAGAAGTACGTCAACGTCGGTTTCGCCGTGGACACCCCGGATGGCCTGCTGGTACCGGTGATCAAGAACGTCGACCAGAAGAGCTTGCTGCAACTGGCTGCCGAAGCCGCGGCGCTGGCCGAAAAAGCCCGCACCAAGAAGCTGTCGGCTGACGAGATGCAGGGCGCCTGCTTCACCATCTCCAGCCTCGGCCACATTGGCGGCACCGGCTTCACGCCGATCGTCAACGCACCGGAAGTTGCAATCCTGGGGGTCTCGAAAGCCACCATGCAGCCGGTGTGGGATGGCAAGGCCTTCCAGCCCAAGCTGATGCTGCCGCTGTCGCTGTCCTACGATCACCGTGTGATCAATGGCGCTGCCGCCGCGCGCTTCACCAAGCGTCTGGGCGATGTGCTGGGCGACATCCGCACCCTGCTGCTGTAACGCTGCACACTGCCCCTCCTGGCGAGGGGCAGGACTTTTTTCGAGCTGCCACGCTCGTACCTCAACCCCGTCGTTTGGCGGGGCTTTTTTTTGTCCGCCGAAAAACCCGAGGCGATCTAACTTTCCCGCCCACCTGGCCGATAACCATTACACACCCTCAAACATGGCCGCTTGCCAGCCATAGGGACATGATGCAACCTTGCCAGATTCGACGTGGTCCAACGGGCGCGTTCCCTCTTCAAGCGAGTCTTCGATGAAAAGCCAAACCGATGCCGCCAGCCGTGTGGCGGCCGAGGTCGTCACGCCGTTACCCGTGCCGTCGCGGCTGGGTATGCTGCGGTTCGAAAGGCTCAACGAGGCAAGCTGGTCGCTGCTGTACCTGGACCCGGCCTGCGAACGCCAGTTTGGCCTGCACGCCGGCGATTTGTGCGCCCTGGTGGATGCCCCCTACGCCAGCCTGATGGAGCCTGAGGCCCGCTACCGGCTGCACGACGACATCCAACTGCAATTGGCCCAGCGTGCCTATTACCGGGTGCGCTACACCCTGCATACCCCAAGCGCCTCACTGCGCATGCTGGAAGTGGGCGAAGGCTACAAGCAACACAACCGTCAGCTGCTGCGCGGCTACCTGAGCGTGCTGGACGACCACCCCGAAGACACCGGCGAGACCGCCAGTGAGCTTGAGTCGCGCAACAACCGTCTGCAATTGGCCCTGCAACTGAACCAGCGTGCCCAGCAGGAACAACTGGAACACCTGGAGCGGGTGCGCAGCCAGCAGGACCTCATCCTGCGCCTGGCACGCCAGCGGTACAGCGCCGAAAACTCACTGCTCGAAGCCGCCGAACTGATCACCCGCAGCGCTTGCGAAATCTACAAGATCGACTGCGCTGGTATCTGGCACCTGGAAGACCAGCGCCTCGAACCCATCACCGCCTGGTACAGCGACGTGCAGGCCTACCGCCAGCCCGAAGCCATTGACGCCAGCCGCTTCCCCGACTACCTGGACGCCCTGCACGCCAGCCGTGCCATCGACGCCCACAATGCCGGCCACGACCCCCGCACCCGCGCCCTGTTGCAAAGCATGGGCCCCGGCAACAAGGCGATGCTAGACGCCAGTATCCGCGTCGACGGCCAGGTGGTAGGCGTGCTGTGCCTTGAGCAGACCGGGCAGACGCGCGCCTGGCAGTCAGACGAAATTGCCTTTGCCGGCGAGCTGGCCGACCAGTTCGCCCAAGTGATCACCAACCACAACCGCCGTGCAGCCACCAGCGCGCTGCACCTGTTCCAGCGAGCGGTGGAACAAAGTGCCAGTGCCTTCCTGCTGGTGAACCGCGATGGCCAGGTGGAATATGTAAACCCGAGTTTCACCGCCATTACCCAGTACAGCACCGATGAAGTCCAGGGCCACCACCTGGGTGAGTTGCCCGCGCTGGAAAACCTCAACGAACTGCTGTTCGATTCCCCTTCCAGCCTGGCCATGGGCAACAGCTGGCAGGGCGAATTCAAAAGCCGGCGCAAGAACCTGGAGCCCTACTGGGGCCAGTTGTCGATCTCCAAGGTGTACGGCGACAACCGCGAGCTGACTCACTACATCGGCATCTACGAAGACGTCACCCAGACCAAGCTGGCGCAGCAGCGCATCGAGCGGCTGGCCTACACCGACAACCTGACCAACCTGGGTAACCGCCCTGCCTTCATCCGCAGCCTGGACGAATGCTTCGCCCGCGACGTGCAAAACGCCATGTGCCTGTTGTTGGTAGACATCGACAACTTCAAGCGCATCAACGACAGCCTGGGCCACCACACCGGCGACAAGCTGCTGATCAGCCTGGCGAGGCGCTTGCGCAACAGCCTGCACGCCGGCGGCATCCTGGCGCGCTTCGCCAGTAACGAGTTCGCCGTGCTGCTCGACGACACCAGCCTGGAAGCGGGCCAGAGCGTGGCGCAGCAGTTGCTGCATACCCTCGACAAACCGATGTTCGTCGACAACCAGTTGATCAACGTCACCGCCTCGGTGGGCCTGGCCAGTGCGCCGCAGCACGGCGCCGACCCCACCAGCCTGATGAAGAACGCAGGCCTTGCCCTGCACAAGGCCAAGGCCAACGGCAAGCACCAGGTGCAGGTGTTCACCGAGGTGCTCAATGCCGAGGCCAGCTACAAGCTGTTCGTCGAGAACAACCTGCGCCGCGCGCTGACCCAGAACGAGCTGGAGGTGTTCTACCAGCCCAAGCTGTGCCTGCGCAGTGGCCGGCTGCTGGGCCTGGAAGCCTTGCTGCGCTGGAACCACCCCGAGCGCGGCATGATCCGCCCGGACCAGTTCATCAGCGTGGCCGAAGAAACCGGCCTGATCATCCCCATCGGCAAATGGGTGGTGCGTCAATCCTGCCGCATGAGCAAAGCGTTGCGCGAAGCCGGCCTGGGCAACCTGCATGTGGCCATCAACCTGTCGCCCAAGCAGTTCTCCGACCCGGACCTGGTGGCTTCGATCAGCAGCATCATTCGCGAGGAAGGGCTGCCGGCGCACCTGCTGGAACTGGAACTGACCGAAGGGCTGCTGCTGGAGGCCAGCGACGACACGCACCGCCAGCTGGATGAACTGAAAGCCCTTGGCCTGACCCTGGCCATGGACGACTTTGGCACCGGCTACTCATCGCTGAGCTACCTGAAGAAGTTTCCGATCGACATCCTCAAGATCGACCGCAGCTTCATCAATGATATCCCGGACAACCAGGACGACATGGAAATCACCTCGGCGGTGGTGGCCATGGCGCACAACCTGAAGCTGAAAGTGGTGGCAGAGGGCATCGAAACACCCGCCCAGCTGGCGTTTCTGCGCCGCCACCGCTGCGACATTGGCCAGGGATACCTGTTCGACCGGCCGATTCCAGGGCGCGAGCTTGCCGAGCGATTGAAGCGTTACCCACGCGGGCCGGTGGCCTGACAGCAGCATAAACCTCGGGCACTATAGAGCCCATGAGGGCCTCTTCGCCTACAAGCCCACCACGGATTTCAAATACTGTTAAAGGCCTGTGGGAGCGGGTTTACCCGCGAATGCCTCAGCCCCTATCCAACTGAAAAAACACAGAGGAACGGCCATGGTCCTGCGTTCGGAAATCCTGGTGAACAAAAACGTCATGCCTACAGCGGAACAGGCCCTGCCTGGCCGCGAAACGCCAATGAGCCTGCCCGAATTCCATTACGTGTTCGAAGGCACGCCGCTACTCGGCCCCTTCTTCGAAGGCGCTATCGACTTCGCCATTTTCGGCCTGGGTTGCTTCTGGGGCGCCGAGCGCCGCTTCTGGCAGCGTGAAGGTGTGGTCAGCACGGTGGTTGGCTACGCTGGCGGCTTCACCCCAAACCCTACCTACGAAGAAGTCTGCTCGGGCCTGACCGGCCACACCGAAGTAGTGCTGGTGGTGTTCGACAAGGACAAGGTCAGCTACCGTGAGCTGCTGGCCATGTTCTGGGAACTGCACAACCCCACCCAAGGCATGCGCCAGGGCAACGATGTCGGCACCCAGTACCGCTCGGCCATCTACTGCACCAGCCCGCAACAGCTGGAACAGGCCAAGGCCAGCCGCGACGCCTTCCAGGCTGAACTGAGCAAGGCTGGCTTCGGCGAAATCACCACTGAAATCGACCAGGCACCGACGGTGTACTTCGCCGAGGCCTACCACCAGCAGTACCTGGCCAAGAACCCCCAGGGCTACTGCGGTATCGGCGGTACCGGCGTGTGCCTGCCGCCTAGCCTGCAGGGTAACTGAAGCATGAGCACGATGACCCTGTTTCACGCCCCCTTGTCGCCATTCGTGCGCAAGGTCATGGTGGTGTTGCACGAAACCGGCCAGCTGCAGCGTGTAAAACTGCACACGGTGGATATCAGCCCGGTGAGCGGTGATGCGCAGCTCAACCAGGGCAACCCGATCGGCAAGATCCCGGCCCTGCGCCTGGATGACGGCACCGTGCTGCATGACAGCCGGGTCATCTGCGAATACCTTGACCAGCAGCACGTGGGCCAGCCGCTGCTGCCCCGGGAAGGCTCTGCCCGCTGGCGGCGCATGACGCTGGCATCCCAGGCCGATGCAATCATGGATGCGGCGGTTTCCAGCCGCTACGAAAGCTTCTTGCGGCCTGAGGACAAGCGTTGGGGTGGGTGGCTGGAGGCTCAGGCCGAAAAAATCCGCCGCAGCCTTGCCAACCTGGAGCGAGAGCACCTGGCTGAGTTGGCATCCGGGTTCGACCTGGCAGCCATTGGCTTGGCGTGTGCACTGGGGTATCTGGACCTGCGCCAGCCCGAATTTGGCTGGCGGGAGTGCCAGCCAGGGTTGGCAGCGTGGTATGCCGAGGTGAGCCTGCGGCCGTCCATGGTGGCGACCGCTCCAGTGGCGTGAGCGGCCTCATCGCGGGTCTGCCCGCGATGGCCCCAGCCCATTTTCAAGCCGCAAACCTCAGCCTATTCAGCAACCCGGCTTGCCCGCTGTGTATTTCTTCGCCGGGTTGACTGCAGCCTTGAACTCGCGCAGGGCCTTGGCGCCCACCAGCAGCGGGTAGTTGAAGTGGCTACGGTCCACAAGGTTGACCTCGACCGTACGCTTCACATCGCCCAGGCAAAGCTCAAGGTCTACCACCGGCCGTTTAGTCGCCTCGGGCGCATCTCCTTCATCGTCCTCTTCGGCGCGCGCCTTGATCTTGCTAATGCGCGATACCTTGTGCTCGTACACCTTGCCGTCCGCATCCTGGGTGGCAAGGCGGAAACGCACCCATTCCTCGCCGTCACGGGTGAAGCGTTCGATGTCCTTTGCCGACAACGACGCCGTGTAGGCACCGGTGTCCATCTTGGCTTTCAGCGTTTCACCGATCTCCGGCAGTGCGATGTTTTCGTAACGTCCATACACGGTAGGCTCGGCGGCCATCACCGGTAGCGCCAACAGTGACAGCAGGGCAAACAGTGGTTTCACAGGCAAGCTTCCTTGAGAGGGGTCGGTGCTTAGACTGCACCGGCAGAAGAGGTTCGCTGTCGCAAGCCTAACCAACATAATGTGAAACATTTGTCTTCATCGCAGCGCATTGGACATTTGGCGTAGGCCAACGCCCTGCTTATCATTGCCAACAGTTTTCATCCCACAACAAGAGTTTCCTTATGCGTCGCCTGCTGACCGGCATTCTCACCACCACCCTGCTGCTGCTCAACACCCTGGTGTTGATCGGCCCGCTGCTGGTATTCGCCCTGATCAAACTGGTGCTGCCAGGGCGTGGCCGCGACTACGCCTCATGGGCAGTGATGTGGGTGGCCGAAACCTGGTCGGAAATCGACAAAGCCATCTTCGCCCTGTGCATCCCTACCCAGTGGGACATTCGCGGTGTCGAAAGCCTGCGCAAAGATACTTCGTACCTGGCGGTGAGCAACCACCAAAGCTGGGTAGATATCCCCGCACTGATCGAAAGCCTCAACCGCCGCACGCCGTTCTTCAAATTCTTCCTGAAAAAAGAGCTGATCTGGGTGCCGCTGCTGGGCCTCGCCTGGTGGGGCCTGGACTACCCCTTCATGAAGCGTTACAGCAAGGCGTTTTTGGAGAAGCACCCCGAGCTCAAGGGCAAGGACCTGGAAATCACCAAGGCCGCCTGTGAGCTGTTCCGGCGCCAACCGGTGACCGTGGTCAATTACCTGGAAGGCACCCGCTTCACCGAAGCCAAGCGGTTGGAACAGCAATCGCCCTATCGCCACCTGCTCAAACCCAAAGCCGGCGGTGTGGCCTTCGTGCTGGCGGCGCTGGGTGAGCAGCTCGATGCCCTGCTGGACGTGACCATCGTGTACCCCGGCAACAAGGCGCCAGGGTTCTGGGACCTGCTTAATGGCAGTGTCAGCCGGGTGATCATTGATATTCAGGTACGCGAACTGGACCCGGCGCTGTGGGCGGGGGATTATGAGAATGATCCGGAGTTTCGCCAGACTGTGCAGGCCTGGGTGAACCGGTTGTGGGTGGAGAAGGATCAGCGGATTGAGCAATTGCGGGGCGAAATGGGCTGAACTATTCGCCGCCTGATTTGGGCAACTTCGCGGGTAAACCCGCTCCCACAGTGCCCGCGCCGACCGTCAGACCGAAGGCTGGACTAACGGCGCCGGTGCCGTCCACAAGCTACCCAGATGCTGCAACAACGACCCGGCAATCCCTTGCTGCCCGAGGTACTGCAGAATCAACGGCGCGAACTGCCCGATCATGCCGGTATCCATGCCCAACGCCTTGAACGCGCTGTCCAGGTCATTGCGGTTTTCGACATTGCCCAGCGCATTGTTCAGCGCCGAGCGCTGCTCAGTATGCTTACCGAGCAGTTCACCGAGTCCATTGAGGCTACCCAGTGCATTTGCGCCCGCCAGCAGGTCCAGGCCGGGCACCGCCTTGGTCAGCTGGCCGTATTCATCACCACTGAGGTTGTTGCGCGCCAGGCCCAGCATGGCGCCAGCGCCGCCTAGCGCCTGTTCCGGGCTGATCTTGAGTTCGCTGCCGAGGGTGTTGAGCAGGTCGGCCTGCGCTTGCGGGGCCTGCACGTTGCCTTGCTCGCCCTGCATGGCCGAAACGACGTTGGCAGCGTCGTTGAGGTTGAAGGCGAACACCGGGCTAGCGGCCAGGGTCATCAAGGTTGCCAGGGTGAGTGCTTTCATCGTAACGGACCTCGTTGCCCACAATGGTCGGAAACGACGTGTTGGACTGGAAGTCCAGGGGAATGTTTCAGGCCGCGCGTCGGCTGAAACGGCATAACGAACCACCGCCTACGGAGGCTCACTGATACTTTTGCCAGTTGAGGCTCACCGATAGTCGTCAAACACTCGACGCAGCCGCTGTAACGATCATCCTGTTCATAATGGGGAGCTGTGTCATGTTGAAAGATACCAATCACCGGATGTTCCATGCTGGCAAGCATCTTGTCACAGTGGTCCATGCACGCGGCGCTACATCCTTGCTACGCGCTGGACGACTACCGCTCGCCCAATTGAGCACAGAGCCGCCGCACGCCTCGTTGCTACTGGCTTCGGATGAGAAAGCGTCTGTGCTCAACGCCCTGCAAAACCGCCAGGGGCAGCCCATCACTTATGATGTGTATGGCTATGCCTTGTCGCACAGCGAGTTGTTACTGAGGTTCGATGGCGAATTTCATGATGCCATCACCCACTTGATGTGCATGGGCAACGGTAAACGCTATCGTGATCCAAGGATGAGTCGGTTTCTCCAACCGGATGAGCTGTCGCCCTTTGGGAAGGGTGGTGTGAATGCCTATGGGTACGTATCGGGTGACCCGGTCAACCGCGTCGATCCGTCCGGGCAGTTCTCGTGGCTGATCAAGACCTTTCGAAGGGTTCAGAAGTTTTTCGGCAAGGGTAAAAACCCACCACCTCAACACGCAAATTTCGAGATGGCCATTGTGAACGACCGGCAGCGCTCGCCACAACCTGGTCCGTCGCGGCTGGCTTCACAAACCGTAATGACTCCGATGTCGAATGATTCGAGGACCGCAGGTACAACGACTTCAACATTGATCAGTGCACCTGACGCCGGTTCGCGCAAATTTTTACGGTATGAAACTTCCCGTGAGGGAACCTATGTTGTCTATCGAACGGGTGGAGGGATTCTTGTGCGAGCACACTACCCAACACATGAAATCACCGTCCAAACGAACGGGTACACGCTATCTGACGGGTCCACAATGTCCTACAACAGAAGCAGTGTAGTTTTAAACCCCAGTTCGGGAAGAGACAGAGTGAGACACGCGCAGTGAGCCCAGCGTGCTACCCGGTAGCGATACGGCCCGCAGGGGCAGCCGAAGTCAATTGCAGTGTAGCTGAGGGCACACAAACGTGGCGCTGCACGCGAGGCCCTAGCTTCCAAGTGACCGACGTGGCAGGTGGGAGCTACCCGATGACAGACCTGATAGTTCTGTCAGTTGCCTCTTCTCAGCAGGCCATGGACACTTTTGCTGTGACCCACCGAGAAAGGGAGCTGCCGATGATCACGCGTATACCTACAGCGCTGTAGTAGCTTCAAGGCGGGCCGCCAGTCAGCGTTGAACACGGCTGGTCAGCGAACTGCGTTTTCCATGACACACTGTTTGCGATCAGTGCCGTGAACGCGAGCCAGCAGCCACTTCCAGAGCGAAGCGTAAGAGAGCGAATTTCACGAGGCGCTAAAGATGAATAACAAGCCAACGATGTACTTCTACCGGAATAAAAAAATAACCACTGTCAAATCAGATAATCGCACACGCTGCGTCTTTCGAAGCAATGAAGCAATTTTAGCTGAACGCCCCATGCAAACGCCGAATGCCACCCACCTTTACGCAACAAGCCAGTCGGGATCGGTATTGAGATCTTCACTTGCCGATTCAGCAGTACATAACTACTCCGCCTATGGCTATGGCTCAACGCTGAACAGCTTCACGTTTGCGTTTAATGGTGAAATGTGGCAGCAGCCTTCAGCGAAATACCTCCTCGGGGACGGATACAGACTTTACAGCCCCGCCATCATGCGTTTTCTGTCGCCAGACATTCTCAGCCCTTTCCGTGAGGGCGGCATTAACCCCTTCAATTATTGTGGGGGGGACCCGATCAATTATACGGATCCATCAGGCGCTTTTCGCATATTTTCCAAACTCCGAGGCCGCCCGCGCCTTCCAAAGGCACTTAAAAACCTCCCGTCCTCAGAGCTGGAGCACGAGCTGTCTCTAGACCCTCCAAATTACAACTCGGTAGATCTAGGACCACCCCCTCCTTCTTACAATAGAACAGTTACAACTTACCTGAAGGAACTGGAGACTTTTCTCCCAGGGGCGAAGAAAAACCTGGACAAATTTACTAAACGGATTGATCAATTCGATCACTATATCGAACGACAAACAGCAAAAGTCGATAAAGTTCTAAAAGAGCGCTCCGATATTATACAGAGACAACAACTTTATCCCTCGAATGACAGGATGCAAGGAACCCTGAGCTATCTGGAGCGGAGAGCCACCATCGAGGTCAATTATTACAGAAATAAAATAACGAAATTTGAAATGGATAGAGATCACATCGTGTTCTGGGTGGACAAGATTCGCACCGCCCGTTAGATAGCGCTCACCCTGCAGCGATGTATGAACAGACTGCAGTACAAGGACCCCTCAACCAGCCAAGGGGTCCTTATTCAACGCCTCACGCAGCACTAAACGTGCTGTGCGGGTCAATCACAAACTTCTTCGGCACGCCCGCATCGAATTCGCCATACCCTTCCGGCGCCTGATCCAAGCTGATCACCTGCACCCCAACGATCTCAGCGATATTGATGCGGTCCCACATGATCGCCTGCATCAGCTGACGGTTGTACTTCATGGTTGGGGTTTGACCGGTATGGAAGCTGTGCGACTTGGCCCAGCCCAGGCCGAAGCGGATGCTCAGTGCGCCGATCTTGGCGGCGGCATCCACCGCACCCGGGTCTTCCGTCACGTACAGGCCGGGGATACCGATCTGGCCGGCAACACGGGTGACCTGCATCAGCGAGTTGAGCACCGTGGCCGGGGCTTCATGCTTGGCGCCTTCATGGCCATGGCCGCGGGCTTCGAAGCCAACGGCATCGACAGCGCAATCCACTTCTGGCTCGCCGAGGATGTCGACGATCTGTTCGTGCAGCGGGGTGTCCTTGGACAGGTCGACCACTTCGAAGCCTTGGGACTTGGCGTGGGCCAGGCGCGCAGGGTTGAGGTCGCCCACAATCACGCACGCGGCGCCCAGCAGGCGGGCCGAAGCAGCGGCAGCCAGGCCGACCGGGCCAGCGCCCGCGACGTAAACGGTGCTGCCAGGGCCAACGCCCGCAGTCACGGCACCGTGGTAGCCGGTTGGCAGGATGTCGGACAGGCAGGTCAGGTCACGGATTTTCTCCATGGCCTTGTCGCGCTCAGGCAGTTTCAGCAGGTTGAAGTCGGCGTATGGCACCAGCACGTACTCGGCCTGGCCGCCGGTCCAGTCGCCCATGTCTACATAGCCATAGGCACCACCGGCACGGGCGGGGTTGACAGTGAGGCAGACACCCGTGTGCATTTCTTTGCAGGAGCGGCAACGGCCGCAGGCCACGTTGAACGGTACCGATACCAGGTCGCCGATCTGCATGCGCTCGACGTCGCTGCCCTTCTCGACGATTTCACCGGTGATTTCGTGGCCCAGCACCAGGCCGACCTGGGCAGTGGTGCGGCCGCGGACCATGTGCTGGTCAGAGCCGCAGATGTTGGTGGAAACCACCTTGAGGATCACGCCGTGCTCGATTTTCTTGCCGCGCGGATCTTGCATCTTGGGGTAGTCGATCTTTTGTACTTCGACCTTGCCAGCGCCGAGATACACCACTCCACGGTTACCAGACATGCTCTTACCTCGCTTGATTTGTACTTATGCAGCGGTGGTTGAACGCGCCGCCATCCATGGGCGGCATGTGTTACTGGAATGAAGGGAATTGTGGGCCGGATAAAGCGGGGTGCACTGACTGGGAGCGACAGGGAGATGCCTTTTAGCGGCAGGGGTGTCGTTGGCGGGTAAGAGAGGGCTCAGACGGAGGCGGTGAGCTGTACCAGCTTTTCGCGGCTAAAGCCGCTCCTACAGGGACCGCGTCAACTTGCAGGAGCGGCGTTAGCCGAGAAGAGGCCGGTACAGGCTAGAGCACAACCGTCCGGTTGGCGTTGAGGAACACTCGTTTTTCGATGTGATACCCCACCGCCCTCGCCAGCGTCAGGCATTCGATGTCACGCCCCTTGGCGATCAGGTCTTCGGGGTAATGGCTGTGGTCCACCACTTCGACGCCCTGGGCGATGATCGGCCCTTCGTCCAGGTCGTTGTTGATGTAGTGCGCGGTGGCACCGACCATCTTCACACCCTTGTTGTAGGCCTGGTGATAAGGCTTGGCGCCCTTGAACCCAGGCAACAGCGAGTGGTGAATGTTGATTGCCCAGCCATCCAGGCGCCGGCACAACTCGGGCGACAGCACCTGCATGTACCGGGCAAGAATCACCAACTCGGCACCCGTGTCCTCGATCACCTGCAGTACTTTGCGTTCTTGCCCGGGCTTGTCCTTGGGGTCGAGGGCAAAGTGGTAGTAAGGGATCTTGTGCCAGTGGGCCAATGGCTCCAGGTCGGGGTGGTTGGACACCACCGCCACCACGTCCATGGCCAGCTGGCCAATGCGCTGACGATACAGCAGGTCATTCAGGCAGTGGTCGGCCTTGGACACCATGATCACCACCTTGGGGCGGTGGTTGGGCGCGGTCAGCTCGAAGGCCATGCCAAAAGCCTGGCTGCGTTCGGCCAGGCCTGCACGCAGGCCGTGTTCGTCAAAACCGTCAGGTACGCGAAACTCCACGCGGATGAAGAACCGCCCTGACAACCGGTCATCGAAGGAGTGGTGCTCCGTGACGTAGCAGCGTTGCTCGAAGAGATAACGCGTCACCACGTCGACGGTACCGAGCATGCTCGGGCAGTCGGCGGTGAGAATCCAGGTATCCGGTGCCCGACTCATGGTGTTTCTCCTTAGGCCTCGATGGCCAGACCGTACTCAGCCGATGCGTCCTGCAGCCACAACCACCAGTAGTCCGAGAAGCTGCGGCGGATCACCAGTTCCCAGGTGTCTTCGGCCGTACGGCGGATCACCAGTTGCGACTTGGCGAAAACGGTGCCCACAGCCTTGCCGACCGGGAAGTTGTTCGGGTGTACGTCGTAGCTGGTGGACTTCATCAGCACTTCGCGCACGTTCGGGCCGCGCAGCTCCAGCAGGCTCTGCCCACCGCTGACGTTGACCACCTGGATGTGCTGGCCTTCAAGGGCAGCACGCAGCTTTTGCTCCACCGCCAGTTCCTGGCCGCCGGGTACGATCAGCAGCCACTCATCCGGCCCCACCCACTGCAGCGACATGTCGTTGCTGGCGACCACGGTCAGCGCGACCGGCAGCTCGAGGCCCAGGGCCTTGTGCACACCAGCGGCGAATTCCGGGTTATGGCCGTCACCGCGCAGGGTGAGGTGGCCGAGGAACTTGCGTTCACGCAGGATCACGCCTGCATTGTTGCGGCCCTTGCCCACCAGGCTGGCCAGGTCGGCATGGTGCAGCGGCGACTGGGCCTTGGCCTCGGCGCCGGGGTTTTGCTGGAAGACGTTGATAGCGCTCATTTCTTACCTGCCTTGAATTCTGTAGGTCGCGTACGGTGCCATGGCGGGTGGTGCATCCTGTAGGAGTGGATTTACCCGCTCCTACAGGGACCTCATTACCCGCCCGGCACCGTTTGCCATCCGGGGACTTAGACGTTCTGCCGCTCACCCTTCGGATCGAAGAACACCGAAGACACGATTTCCGCCTCGATCACGCTGCCGTCTGCCTGTGGCGAGTAAACGCGCTCGCCCATGCGCTTGAGGCCGCCCTTGACCACGCCCATGGCAAACGAATAGCCCAGGGAGTTGGCGGCGTAGCTGGAGGTCACGTGGCCGACCATGTCCATCGGAATGGCTTGCTTGGGGTCGAACACCAGTTGCGCGCCTTCAGGCAGCCACTTGGTGGGGTCGATCGGCTTCAGGCCTACCAGTTGCTTGCGGTTCTCGCGCACGCAGTCTTCACGGTTCATGCCACGCAGGCCGATCCACGAGAACGGCTTGTTGCGGCCCACGCACCAGCTCATGTTCAGGTCGTCCGGGTTCATCGAACCATCGGTATCCTGGCCCACGATGATGAAGCCCTTCTCGGCGCGCAGCACGTGCATGGTTTCGGTGCCATACGGGGTCAGGTTGTACTTCTTGCCAGCCTCGATGATCTGCTCGAGTACGCCCATGGCGTAGTTGGCCTGTACGTTGACCTCGTAGGAAAGCTCACCGGTGAACGAAATACGGAACACCCGCGCCGGTACCCCACCCACGTTGCCTTCCTTCCAGGTCATGAACGGGAAGGCTTCCTTGTCCATGTCGATGTCGGTGAGTTCGCTCAACAGCTTGCGGCTGTTGGGGCCGGACAAGGTCATGGTGGCCCAGTGGTCGGTGACCGAGGTGAAGTACACCTTCAGCTCAGGCCATTCGGTCTGGTGGTACAGCTCCATCCACTGCAGCACACGTGCAGCGCCGCCGGTGGTGGTGGTCATGATGAAATGGTTATCGCCAACGCAGGCGGTTACGCCGTCGTCGAATACCATGCCATCTTCCTTGCACATCAGGCCGTAGCGGGCCTTGCCCACATCGAGCTTGGTCCAGGCGTTGGTGTAGATGCGGTTGAGGAACTCACGGGCATCCGGCCCCTGGATGTCGATCTTGCCCAGGGTCGAGGCGTCCAGCAAACCGACACTGTCACGCACGGCCTTGCACTCACGGGCAACGGCTGCATGAATGTCTTCGCCGGCCTTGGGGAAGTACCACGGGCGTTTCCACTGGCCGACATCTTCGAACTCGGCACCGTTCTTCACGTGCCAGGCATGCAGGGCAGTGAAGCGTACCGGTTCGAACAGGTGACCACAGTGCCGGCCCGCTACCGCACCGAAGGTGACCGGCGTGTAGTTGGGGCGGAACATGGTGGTGCCCATTTCCGGGATGGTGATGCCCATCGAACGGGCAGCGATGGCCAGGCCGTTGATGTTGCCCAGTTTACCCTGGTCGGTACCGAAGCCCAGTGCGGTGTAGCGCTTGACGTGCTCGACCGACTCGAAGCCCTCGCGGGTGGCCAGCTCGATGGCCGCGGCAGTGACGTCGTTCTGCTGGTCGACGAACTGCTTGGGTGCACGGGCAGTGCCCTTGTCGTGCGGCACCTGGAACAGCGCCACAGTGGCGTCTTCCTTGCGCGACACGGTTTTTGGCAGGGTGCCGACGGTGGCCTTGAAACCGGCTTCGGTGGCCGCGCGCACGCCGCCCTCAAAGCCATCGGCAATGGCGTCACCCAGCGGGTATACACCGTTGATGCCACCCACGCATTCACGTTTCTGCGGGGCCTTGCCCGGCACGAAGCCCAGAATGTCGTCACGCCATACCGGGCGACCGCCCAGGTGCGAAGCCAGGTGAACCACCGGGCTGTAGCCGCCGGAAGTGGCGATCAGGTCGCACTCGAGGGTTTCGCCTGGGCTGGTGACCTTGTGTGCCTGCACATCGATGGCTGCCACGCGGGCACCGGTAACATGCTTGCTGCCCTTGGCCTCGATCACGGCGCTGGAGGTGAGAATGCGGATACCCTTGGCACGTGCTTCTTCCACCAGCGAGCCACGCGGGTTGTGGCGCGCATCGGCGATGGCCACCACCTGCAGGCCGGCGTCGTGCCAGTCCAGCGCGGTACGGTAAGCGTGGTCGTTGTTGGTCGACAGCACCAGCTTGCGGCCCGGCGCCACGCCGTAGCGACGCACGTAGGTAGACACGGCACCGGCCAGCATGTTGCCCGGCACGTCGTTGTTGCCATAGACCAGCGGGCGCTCGTGGGCACCGGTCGCCAGCACGACACGCTTGGCGCGTACGCGGTGCACACGGTGGCGTACCTGGCCGATCGGCGCACGGTCACCCAGGTGGTCGGTGAGGCGCTCGTGAATGGTCAGGAAGTTATGGTCGTGGTAGCCGTTGACCGTGGCGCGTGGCAGCAGGGTCACTTCCGGCAGGCCTTCGAGCTCTTTCACCACCGCACTGACCCACTCGGCAGCCGGTTTGCCGTCGAGGGTTTCACGGGTGTCGAGCAGGCTGCCGCCGAACTCTTCCTGTTCGTCAGCCAGGATCACCCGGGCACCGCTGCGCGCAGCGGCCAGGGCAGCGGCCAGGCCAGCAGGGCCGGCACCCACGATCAGCACGTCGCAGTGCTGGTTCATGTAGTCGTAGCTGTCCGGGTCGTTCTGCAGCGGTGCACGGCCCAGGCCGGCAGCCTTGCGGATGTACTTCTCGTAGGTCATCCAGAACGACTTGGGGTACATGAAGGTTTTGTAGTAGAAGCCCGGCGGCATCATGCTGCCGCCTACCTTGCCGAGGATGCCCATGACGTCGTTGTTGACGTTCGGCCAGCCGTTGGTGCTGGTGGCAACCAGGCCCGAATACAGGGCCTGCTGGGTAGCACGCACGTTGGGGATCTGGGTGGCTTCGCTGGAGCCGATCTGCAGGATGGCGTTCGGCTCTTCGGTACCTGCCGCGATGATGCCGCGGGGGCGCGAGTACTTGAAGCTGCGGCCCACGATGTCAACGCCGTTGGCCAGCAGTGCGGCCGCCAGGCTGTCGCCGGCATAGCCCTGGTAGGTCTTGCCGTTGAAGGTGAAGTTCAACACCTTGCTGCGGTCGATGCGGCCGCCGCTGGCGAGGCGATAGGTCTGGCTCATACGTTGACTCCCCGTTCGTTTACAGCAGCCGAGCGCTCAGGCGTGTGTTCACGGGCGCTGACCTGCGGCTTCTCGCCAATCTTGTAGGTTTCCAGAATCTCGTAGGTCTCGGTGTTGCGGGTGACGTTGAAGTACTGACGGCAGCCGGCAACGTGGTCCCACAGCTCATGGTGGATACCGCGCGGGTTGTCACGGTAGAACATGTACGTGCCCCACTCCTCGTCGGAGCAGGCGCTGGGGTCCAGCGGGCGGGCGATGTGCGCCTGGCCAGAGGCGTGGAACTCTTCTTCGGAGCGCAGCTCGCCGCAGTGGGGACAGAAAATATGCAACATGACGGTGTCTCCGGTTAGTGGGCGACGGCGGCAGCGCCGTGTTCGTCGATCAGTGCGCCGTTGTAGAAACGGTCCATGGAGAACGGCGCAGCCAGTGGGTGCATTTCGCCCTTGGCCAGGCTCGCGGCGAAGACGTTGCCCGAACCCGGGGTCGCCTTGAAGCCGCCAGTACCCCAACCGCAGTTGAAGAACATGTTCTTGACCGGGGTTTTGGTGATGATCGGGCAGGCGTCCGGCGAGGTGTCGACGATGCCGCCCCACTGGCGGTTCATGCGCACGCGGGACAGGTTGGGGAACATCTCGACGATGGCCTGCAGGGTGTGCTCGATCACCGGGTACGAGCCGCGCTGGCCGTAGCCGACCCAGCTGTCGATACCGGCACCGATCACCAGGTCGCCCTTGTCGGACTGGCTGATGTAGCCGTGTACGGCGTTGGACATGATCACGCTGTCGATGATCGGCTTGATCGGCTCGGATACCAGGGCTTGCAGCGGGTGCGATTCCAGCGGCAGGCGGAAGCCGGCCAGCTTGGCCATGTGCCCGGAGTTACCGGCGGTGACCACACCGACGCGCTTGGCGCCGATGAAACCTTTGTTGGTTTCAACGCCGATGACCGCGCCGTTTTCCTTGCGGAAACCTGTGACTTCGGTCTGCTGGATCAGGTCCACGCCCAGGGCGTCTGCTGCACGGGCGAAGCCCCAGGCCACGGCATCGTGACGGGCCACGCCGCCACGGCGCTGCACGGTGGCACCCAAAATCGGGTAGCGGGTGTTCTTGGAGCAGTCCAGGTACGGGATCTCGGCCGCCACCTGGGCGGTGTTCAGCAGCTCGCCGTCCACGCCGTTCAGGCGGTTGGCACTGACGCGGCGCTCGGAGTCACGCATGTCCTGCAGGGTGTGGCACAGGTTGTACACGCCTCGCTGGGAGAACATGACGTTGTAGTTGAGGTCCTGGGACAGGCCCTCCCACAGCTTCATGGCGTGTTCGTACAGGTGCGCCGACTCGTCCCACAGGTAGTTGGAACGCACGATGGTGGTGTTACGGGCGGTGTTGCCGCCGCCCAGGTAACCTTTTTCGATCACCGCCACGTTGGTGATGCCGTGCTCCTTGGCCAGGTAGTAGGCCGTGGCCAGGCCATGGCCGCCACCGCCAACGATGACCACGTCGTACACCTTTTTCGGCGTGGGCGTGCGCCACATGCGCTGCCAGTTCTCGTGGTGGCTGAGGGAGTGCTTGAGAAGGCCGAAGCCCGAGTAACGTTGCATGGTGTGGGACTCCACTCAGCGGTAAACAGGGAAATCTGCGCACAGGGCCGCGACGTTCTTCGCCACATCGGCTTCCACGTCAGCGTCACCGAGGTTGTCGAGAATGTCGCAGATCCAGCCGGCCAGGGCCACGCACTGGGCCACCTTGAAGCCACGGGTAGTCACGGCCGGGGTGCCGATACGCAGGCCCGAGGTCACGAACGGCGACTGCGGGTCATTGGGCACGGCGTTCTTGTTGACGGTGATGTGCGCGCGGCCCAGGGCAGCGTCGGCGTCTTTGCCGGTGAGGCCCTGGCGAATCAGGCTGACCAGGAACAGGTGGTTGTCGGTACCGCCAGACACCACGTCGTAGCCACGGTCGACGAACACCTGGGCCATGGCCTGGGCGTTTTCGATGACTTGCTTCTGGTAGCTCTTGAACTCAGGCTCCAGCGCTTCCTTGAAGCACACCGCCTTGCCGGCGATCACGTGCATCAGCGGGCCGCCCTGGGCGCCCGGGAATACGGCGGCGTTGAGCTTTTTCTCGATTTCTTCGTTCGACTTGGCCAGGATCAGGCCGCCACGTGGGCCGCGCAGGGTCTTGTGGGTAGTGGTGGTGACCACATCGGCGAACGGGATCGGGTTCGGGTACAAGCCAGCGGCTACCAGGCCGGCAACGTGGGCCATGTCCACGAACAGCAGCGCACCGACTTTGTCGGCAATGGCGCGGAAGCGTGGGAAGTCGAGGGTCTTGGAGTAGGCCGAGAAGCCGGCAACGATCATTTTCGGCTTGTGCTCGACCGCCAGGCGCTCGACTTCGTCGTAGTCGATCAGGCCGGTGTTGGTGTCGATGCCGTACTGCACGGCGTTGTACAGCTTGCCCGACGACGACACTTTGGCACCGTGGGTCAGGTGGCCACCGTGGGCCAGGCTCATGCCCAGGATGGTGTCGCCCGGCTGCAGCAGTGCCAGGTACACGGCGCTGTTGGCGGAGGAGCCGGAGTGCGGCTGGACGTTGGCGTAATCGGCGCCGAACAGCTGCTTGGCGCGCTCGATGGCCAGCGCCTCGACTTTGTCGACGTGCTCGCAGCCGCCGTAGTAGCGCTTGCCCGGGTAGCCTTCGGCGTATTTGTTGGTCAGGCCGCTGCCTTGGGCCTGCATCACGCGCTTGGAGGTGTAGTTCTCCGAGGCGATCAGCTCGATGTGATCTTCCTGCCGCTGTTCTTCGGCATTCATCGCCGCCAGCAGTGCATCGTCGTAACCCTGGATCTGGTCTTGCTTGCTGAACATCTTGTCTCTCCCGGCAGCGATCATTTTTTGTTCGGAGGGTTCAACGACCCTTTGCGGCGATGGTATGACTGGCGGGGGCGTGTCAGATGCCTGCGCACGCCTTGCAATGGCGCGTTTACGACATTCGTTTTTTTGCGGGTGCTGCCGGCCTCTTCGCGGGTAAATCGGATCGCCGCACCGCCGCTCCCACTGGTACAGCAGAGCTCTGGAAGGTTGTACTGGCCCTGTGGGAGCGGGTTTACCCGCGAAGAGGCCAGCCCAGACAACCAGATACTCGACAATGCACAGCTTGTATAGGCAACTGCCAAAACGATGGTTTAGAGTGCTGCTCTGCGTCGTTCAAAGGACAGTGCCATGACAGACAAGAGCCAACAATTTGCCAGCGACAACTACTCCGGCATCTGCCCCGAAGCCTGGGCCGCCATGGAGCAGGCCAACCATGGCCACGACCGCGCTTACGGCGACGACCAGTGGACCGAACGCGCCGCCGAGCACTTTCGCAAGCTGTTCGAAACCGACTGCGAAGTGTTCTTCGCCTTCAACGGCACCGCCGCCAACTCGCTGGCCCTGGCCTCGCTGTGCCAGAGCTACCACAGCGTGATCTGCTCCGAGACTGCCCACGTCGAAACCGACGAGTGCGGTGCACCCGAGTTCTTCTCCAACGGCTCAAAGCTGCTGACCGCGCCCAGTGTGAACGGCAAGCTGACCCCACAGTCGATCCGCGAAGTGGCCCTCAAGCGCCAGGACATCCACTACCCCAAGCCTCGGGTGGTGACCCTCACCCAGGCCACTGAAGTGGGCACCGTCTACCGGCCCGACGAGCTGAAGGCCATCAGCACCACCTGCAAGGAGCTGGGCCTCAACCTGCACATGGACGGTGCGCGCTTCAGCAATGCCTGCGCATTTCTGGGGTGCAGCCCGGCAGAAATCACCTGGAAAGCCGGCGTCGATGTGTTGTGCTTTGGCGGTACCAAGAATGGCATGGCGGTTGGCGAGGCCATCCTGTTCTTCAATCGCCAACTGGCCGAAGACTTCGACTACCGCTGCAAGCAGGCCGGGCAACTGGCGTCGAAAATGCGCTTCCTCTCCGCCCCCTGGGTCGGCCTGCTGGAAGGCGGCGCCTGGCTGCGCTACAGCGCCCATGCCAACCGCTGCGCGCAGTTGCTGGCGTCATTGGTGAGCGATTTGCCAGGTGTACAGCTGATGTTCCCGGTAGAGGCCAATGGCGTGTTCCTGCAAATGCCCGAACCTGCCCTCGAAGCATTGCGCAACAAGGGCTGGCGGTTCTACACCTTCATCGGCAGCGGCGGCGCGCGCTTCATGTGCTCTTGGGATACCGAAGAAACACGGGTGCGGGAGTTGGCGGCAGATATACGCAGTTTCTTAAACTGCTGACAATTATGTGAGCACAGCCTAAGGCTACGTTAGCATCGTGCAGACTACATCAGTATCTCTGTAACGCTGGTTACGGTTGAGTGCTAAACCCGTGTGCCCGGCGTTTGACCTGCCATTAAACGATGTGTTGACGAATTTGCTCAACCGCTTGTTGCGGAGTTCTGCTCAATTCAGGCTCCGCCTTCATCAATACTCGATGGGCCGCATGCTCCACCCAAGATTTAAGAGAGGGTTCAAATGCGAGCTGATGAGCGAGGTGAATGTGTTGCGGTGAGGCGCCGCTTCTGGTCAGGTGATGTACCACCGAGGACGCGGTAGTCCTGGAGCTGCCGCCTAAATTCTTCAGATCTCCAACAGGCAATTTTTGCAGCAACGCATCAGTTGCAGGGCTGCGCTCCAACAGAAGGCGTTCGAGTGGGGAGGCCTTTTTTAGAGACCTAAACGGCTGAGGTCTCGATTCGTCTTCATACCAGAGGGATGCAGGGCGGGGATGACCGCTAATTGGCTGAGGGCCAGCGTGACCACGCTGTGGCAGCTGATTCTCTACATCCCATGCCCTGCTGGAGATAATTGGACGGCTCCATCGTTTATCTGGAGTTGATCGGCCAGTGGAATTGCGACGCTGAAGTGCTCTCCGCTCGGCTACACGTCCGGTCGGGTCCTGCTGATTGACCGGATCGTTGGCGACGTAAGCATAGCTATTCAAACCCCCGGCTTCGAACGGGCTGAGTTCATCAGGGGCTTGAAAACGCATCAAGGTCGGGCTGTAAATTCTGTATCCATTCCCGAGCGCATACCCGCCAGTGCCATGATTAAAGACCTGGCCATTGAAACCTAAATGGATGGCTCTTGCCCCGGGTCGAAGATAGCCGTAGGCCGTATAGCCAACGGTCGTGGCTCCACCCTCCAATGCCGGCACAGATCGGGCAGCCCTCGATACTGTATTTTTTTCGACCATCATGAAATCTCACAACCTCGCCATCAAGATGCTTATTCTTGCGCAAAGCAAGTCGATGTTGAAACTGACAGAAATGATGGTTAGCAAACCCCCTTGCCACCGAGGGTCTGCAATAGGCAATCTAGTGCCCGACCTAGTCGCTTAGCGGTAAGTCAGCTTTCACTCATCGTGCGAGCAATAACATCGACTGTCGCGTCGATACGTGCCTGAGCCCGCTCCAGGTCACTTTTGTGATCGATCTTCAGCTGAATTTGCTGAGAACACAGGTTCAATGCCGCCAGCACCAGCAATTTGTCACCGATCAGCGTGGGGTACTGGCGCTTGGTCTGGGCCAATGCGGTGTTGAGCATCTGTACCGCCTGGGCGAGGGTTGCCTCCTGGCCTTCAGGCGCCTTGATCGAATAGTCGTTGCCCAGGATCGACACAACATTGATCGGTTGCGCTTGCAGCGTCATGCGCCCACTGCACCCGCGTTGGCACGCTCCAGCAAGGCCTGCAGGCGGGCTGCAGTGCTGCCGTTCTGCTCTTCCTGCTCCATCAGCGACAGCTGCAGGGTTTCGTTCTCTTCCTTTGCCTTGGCCAGTTCCTGGCCCAGGGTGGTGTTCTGCTCGGTGAGTTGAGCGTTCTTTTGCATCAGGTCGCTGACCAGCTGCTCGATTTGATTGAGGGAGGCTTCAAGCATGGGTCTATCTCAGTTGTTGCGAGGGGCGCACACGATAAAGAAAAGTGCCGCCCATCGCCATTAAATATCGGATTCACAAGGTTTCCGCCCCGCAGATTGACAGGGTATCCACCTGCTTGTTCCGACCTGAGTCAACCACCGGTCAGTCAGGCTGCACAAAACCAACCCAGCCTGGCCCTCAATAATCGATGCGCACATCCCCTTTCGGCACGCTGCAGCACGACAGGATGTATCCCTCGGCTTCATCTTCCTCGGTGATACCGCCGTTGTGCTCCATTTCCACTTCGCCACCCAGCTTGAGCACCTTGCAGGTACCGCAAATGCCCATGCCGCAAGCTTTCGGGATCATCAGGCCGACCTTGGCCGCTGCAGCGTGCACGGTTTCGCCGGGGGCGATACGGATGCTCTTCTCGCTGCCGATGAATTCCACCAGGTTGAGGTCGGCAGCGTCCACTTCTGGCGCGTCTGCCGCCGCTTCGGCGTGCTCCACGGCGTCGGCCTTGGCCTCGGCCGGGGTCGCCCCGAAGGACTCCTCGTGGTAGTTGTCCATGTCGAAGCCCACCGCCTCGAGCATGCGCTTGACCGCCGTCATGTACGGGGTGGGGCCGCAGCAGAACACCACGCGCTCCATGTAGTCGGGGGCAATCAACTCCATCAGCCGTTGGTTCAGGTAGCCACGGTAACCCGCCCAGGGCTCGCCCAAACCGTGTTTCTCGCAAATGATGTGCAGGCTGAAGTTGGGCACGCGCGAGGCCATCTGCTCCAGCTCGCGGTGGTAGATGATGTCTTTCGGTGAGCGGGCGCTGTGCACGAACACCATGTCCACATTGGCGTTGGTGTCATAGAACCAGCGGGCCATGGACATCACCGGGGTGATGCCGACGCCACCGGACAGGTACAGCACCTTGGCGGCCGGGAAGTCGATGGCGTTGAACAGGCCGACCGGGCCGTGCACCGGCAGCTCGGCACCTTCGTGCATGGTGTCGTGCAGGAAGTTGGACACCAAGCCACCCGGCACGCGCTTTACCGTGATGGAGAAACTGTACGGCACCGACGGCGAACTGGAGATGGTGTAGGAACGCATCACCGGCTTGCCTTCGATTTCCAGCTCCAGGGTCACGAACTGCCCGGGCTTGAAGAAGAACATGATCGGCTGGTCTGCCATGAAGCAGAAGGTGCGCACGTCCCAGGTCTCCTGGATGACCTTGACGCAGCGCACGATGTGGCGGCCGTTGGCCCAGGTCTGGGTAGTGACCGGATTGAGAAAGGTATCGGACATGTTCATCTCCAGCAGCCGACTATTGGCCTTTTTATGGCTTGGATGATGCGCAAGCTTGAAGCCATGAACATTCCTGCCAGCGACATCGGCGTACTTATCGCGACCAGCCCCGCACTGCAAGGGCTGCGGCGTCGTAATTCAATTCGGCCATGTCGCCCATGGATACGGTTCACGCCGCCTTCGGACGCACACTCCACCGCAAAACAACACGCTGTTCATGGTTAACAGCCTTGCGGCACCACAACAACGATTAGCCACCTTTTGCCGGCCGCAAACGGCCCCGAGGAATACACGATGGACGTCACCGCAACCCTGAGCCTGGGCGATCCACTGGAACCTGCACGCAAGGCCACCGCCGAGATGCTGCAGACCCGCGAGCGCACCTACTCGCTGCCCCAGCCTTTCTACACCGACGAGCGTCTGTTCCAGATCGACATGCAGGAGATCTTCCACAAAGAGTGGCTGATCGCTGGCATGACCTGCGAGATCCCGGCCAAGGGTAACTACCTCACCCTGCAGATCGGCAAGAACCCGATCATCGTGGTGCGGGGTACCGAGGGCAAGGTGCATGCCTTCCACAACGTTTGCCGCCACCGCGGCTCGCGCCTGTGCGTCAGCGAAAAGGGCAAGGTGGCGAAACTGGTGTGCCCTTACCACCAGTGGACCTACGAGCTCGACGGCCGCCTGCTGTTCGCCGGCACCGAGATGGGCGCCGACTTCGACATGAAGCAGTACGGCCTCAAGCCGGTCAATGTGAAAGTGGCTGGCGGCTACATCTTCATCAGCCTGGCGGAAAACCCGCCAGCCATCGACGAGTTCCTGGCCACGCTGGACCACTACATGGAACCGTACGACATGGAAAACACCAAGGTGGCGGTGCAAACCACCTTGATGGAAAAAGCCAACTGGAAGCTGGTGCTGGAAAACAACCGTGAGTGCTACCACTGCAACGGTTCGCACCCAGAACTGCTGCAAACCCTGCTGGAATGGGACGACACCAACGACCCACGCGCCAGCCAGGAGTTCAAGGACCACGTGGCTGCCTCTGCCGCTGCCTGGGAAGCCGAGAAAATCCCGTACCTGCACAAGAGCCATGGCCTGCGTAACCGTATCGTGCGCATGCCGCTGCTCAAGGGCACCGTGTCGATGACCATGGATGGCAAGCAGGCCTGCCAGAAACTGATGGGCCGCATCAAGAACCCAGACCTGGGCTCGATGCGCATCCTGCACCTGCCCCACTCCTGGAACCACTGCATGGGCGACCACATGATCGTGTTCACCGTGTGGCCGATCAGCGCCCAGGAAACCATGGTCACCACCAAGTGGCTGGTGCACAAGGATGCCGTAGAAGGTGTGGACTACAACCCAGAGAACATGCGCAAGGTGTGGGACGCCACCAACGACCAGGACCGCCGCCTGGCCGAAGAGAACCAGCGCGGTATCAACTCCACGGCCTACCAGCCGGGCCCTTACTCCAAAACCTACGAGTTTGGTGTGGTGAACTTCATCGACTGGTACAGCGGGCGCTTGCTGAACAACCTGGGGGCAGAGCCTGCGCCGTATCTGAAGGAAGTGTTGGCCCAGTAAGATTTGTTGCATCCGCCATGCTTCGGCAACAGACCGGAGCGTGGCCTCTTCACACCCGTAGCTCTCCTTGGGGTGTTCCTCCTCGCACTTGATAAGCAACCGGCTGTATGGGATAGCGTTGCGGGATTGGTGAGGTGGCCATGTTATAGAGCTCATACACAGACAGCGTCGTGGCAACTGTAGCCATTCCGAAGTCGACCCACATCAATGCTTCAGTCGTCGGCGGCGTCAACCGCGCAATGGAAGTGCCAATACTCACCGAGGCGCTGACCACACCAACGCCAGACAACACCTTATCTTTAATAGTCCATGTTGAGATATTCTCTTCCGGCGTGCCGTACGTGACGACCCCAGAGCGGCTTGCCGGGTAACCGGTACTTGGCGCGAAGTTTCGCTCCATACGGTAGTTTCGGAACACTTTCACTATGCTTATGGTCAGGTTGACAACACCTGCAACGATGCTTCTGATGGGCGTAATGATTGCCGGGTACTGGCCGGTAGGGTCAACATGATTTATCGGGTCGCCTTTGCAGTAGGCATACGTGCTGATTCCACCCTTGCCAAATGGGCTTAGCGAGTCGGGACTTATGAACCGCATCAGCGTTGGGCTGTAGAAGCGATGACCATTCCCTAGCGGATAACTACGTGTAATCGGATCCAGAGCCTGACCGCAGAAAGCAAGGGTCGGCGATCGGTTGGCACTGACAGCACCATAGGGTGTGTAGGTCACCGATTGGAAATGTCGCCTATTTGCCAGTGATTGTTGCTTGTCGGTGCAACGCCAGTTTTTCACGTTATGTCGTCCACAGTTTTCAGGGCCATGTGGACAGCGTAATGAGGGTGTGCAAGTTCGCGTACTGGCAGAAATAACAGGTCGCGCAGGGGGCGCATCCCGAGCTGCAATTGTTCCCTGTGGGAGCGGGTTTACCCGCGATCACCGGCAAAGCCGGTGCCAGCCACTGCGCTGGATGCCTCGCGGGTTCAGTGGCAAGCCACGCCAATCAGCGCAGCACACCTTCCTCCACCAACAACTTCAGAATGGCCTCGGCACCTTCCTGCGGGGTGACGTCCTTCAGCACCTTGCCCCCACCACCACTGGCCTTGGCCGTTGCAGCCTTCATGCGGTCGGCGCCGCTTTTGGCCTTGATCACCTTCAACCGCTTGGGCCGTGGGCGCGCCGGCTGCAGGGCCTCTTCGCCCAGCAGTTCATCGTCCACCACCTGCACGTCCTGCGCCGCCAGTACACCGCGGCGTGCGGGCCCGAAGGCGCTTTGGCGCGGTTTGGGCGCGGCGTTGTCGACCGTGGCCAACAGCGGCAGGCGTACCTTCAAACGCCGACGCTGGCCGCGTGGCAGTGCTTGCAACACCTGTGCTGTGCCGTTTTCGATGGACTCCACCTCGGCTAGCCCCACCACCAGCGGCCAGCCCAGCTTTTCGGCGAGCAGGAACGGCAGCATGCCAGACCCCTCCCCCGTTTCGGCCTGGCTGCCGGTAAGCACCAGTTGTGCACCGGCACCGCGCAGGTAATCACCCAGCACCCCCAGCACATCGGCGCCATCGGGTTGCTCAAGCACATCCAGGTGTTCCAGGCCCATCCCCAGGTAACCGCGCAGGGCTTCCTCGTGAGGGTCGCCTGCATGCACAACCTGCAGATCCCCGCCGGCCAGTTGCAGGCCCAGCTCCACTGCACGTGAATCCTGCTCGGCGCGGCGCGCACGACCCGAGCTTGGGTGGGCGCCGATCGAGACCAGGCTGATGACTTTCGTACTCATGCTCGTGCCCTTATGCCGCGTCGCGCTGGGCGCCGTTGCGGTAGTTGTCCACAGCGTCGATCAGTGCCTGGAGAATCGCCGCACTGTCGCCAATGACCGACAGGTCGGCGCGTTTGAT
This sequence comes from Pseudomonas sp. S36, assembly GCF_016647875.1. NCBI lineage: Bacteria > Pseudomonadati > Pseudomonadota > Gammaproteobacteria > Pseudomonadales > Pseudomonadaceae > Pseudomonas > Pseudomonas sp. S36. Next base: position 49,110 of record NZ_JACVVG010000024.1, read on the forward strand.
CATGTCGCAACCAGGGTCCATGTTGATCGCCACCACCTTGTCGCAGGCGCCGATGCCCTGCAGGTGCTGGATGGCGCCGGAGATACCCACCGCCATGTACACCCGTGCAGTTACCCACGTACCCGTGGCGCCCACCTGACGATCACGCGGCATGTGGCCGTCGTCCACCGCCACGCGGGACGCGCCCTGGGTAGCACCTAGCGCGGTGGTGGCCTTGTGGAACAGTGGCCAGTCCTTGACGCCGTTGCCGCCAGAGACAATGAACTCGGCCTCCGCCATGGCGATCTTGGCTGGGTCAACCGCCACCGAGCCCAGGTCTTCGATACGCGAAATGCTGCGGGCAACGTTGGCAGACAGCTCGACCGGCAACGCTTCGTGGCGCGTCTCGCTGACCGGCTCGGCACACTCGGCCGCGGCCAGGATCAACCGCGGCAGTGCACGCTGCATGTCTTGCTGGCCAGCACCAGCACGGCCGATGCACTGGCCGTCCTTGATTTGCCACACACGGGTAGCCGGGCGTTCACCCAACGCCGCACCCAGGCGCCGGCCCAGCTCACCACCGCCGGTGCGGCTGTCTGGCAGCAGCCAGTGGCGTGGGGCAAACTGGTTGTCCACCGCGCGCAGGCCCTGCACCAGTTGCTCTGGCGCATACCCCTGGTATTCATCACCGTCGATCACCAGCAGGCGGTCTACGCCGGCATTGGCGAAGCTGCTTTCCTTGTGCTCGCCGAACACGATTGCCAACACCGCACCGTCGTTGCCGGCCAGGCTGTGGGCCAGGCCCAGCAAGTCGCGGTCGTGGCTGCCAAGGCGGCCACCGACCATGTCCGGCACCACGGCAATGTAGAACGCAGGGTCGGCCACCTGATGCAGCGGCAACTGCACTTCGGCCGCCGCCGTGCGCCGCGCCCCGCCGGCAGTGCCCTGCTGGGCGCCACTGCGGTCGATGCGCTTGAGCCCGTTCGGGCCGATGAAGCCTGCGGCGCTGGCGTGCGGGTTCTTGCGGATGAGGCCGTTGGGCCCCATCCAGCTGGTCTGTTGGGTCTGCATGGCTGCGTGCAGCGGGTGCAGACGGTTACGGGCGATCCACTCGGCGCGAGGGTCACGGCGGATGATGTCGCTCATCAATGCACCTCCGCAGGTTCACATTTGGTCTTGGCTGGTTTGCTCGCCGTCGCCTGGGCGTCTTCCTCGATCAACACGTCAGCCACCAGTTCGGCCAGGTCCTTGATCAGTGGGCGCGGTTCCACCACACCTTCGAGCATCGCCGTGCACTGCGGGCAACCCACAGCCACCACTTCGGCCTCGGTGGTGCGGATGTCGTCCATGCGCATGTCGGGGATGCGCTGCTTGCCAGGGATGTCGGTGATCGGCGCACCGCCGCCACCGCCGCAGCAGCGCGAACGGAAGCCTGAGCGCTCCATTTCACGAACCTCGATGCCAAGCGCTTTGAGCACTTCACGCGGGGCTTCGTATTCACCGTTGTAACGGCCCAGGTAGCACGGGTCGTGGTAGGTGACGCTGCCACCTTTGTGCTGGCCGAGGTTGAGCTTGTTGGCGCCAATCAGCTCGGCAATGTAGGTGCTGTGGTGCTGCACCTGATAGTTGCCGCCCAGCGCCCCGTACTCGTTTTTCAGTACGTGGAAGCTGTGCGGGTCGCAGGTAACGATGCGCTGGAACGTGTATTTGGCCAGGGTCTTGATATTGCGCTTGGCCAGTTGCTGGAACGTGGCTTCATCACCCAGGCGACGGGCCACGTCACCGCTGTCGCGCTCTTCCAGGCCCAGCACGGCGAAGTCCACACCCGAAGCCTTGAGCACCTTGACGAACGAACGCAGCGTGCGCTGGTTGCGCATGTCGAACGCGCCATCGCCCACCCAGAACAGCACCTCGGTGCTCTTCACCTCGGACAGCAGCTTCAGGTTCAGGTCGGCAGCCCAGTTCATGCGGCCACCTGGGGCGAAGCCGCCAGGGTTGTCAGTGGCGATCAGGTTGTCGAGCACCTCGGCGCCCTTGTTCGGGGTAGCGCCCTTTTCCAGTGTGAGGTGGCGGCGCATGTCGACGATGGCGTCCACGTGCTCGATCATCATCGGGCACTCTTCAACGCAGGCGCGGCAGGTGGTGCACGACCAAAGTGTCTCGGCATCCACCAGGCCATTGACGATCGGCTGGTGCGGGTGGCCGCCGTGCTCGCCGATCGGCTTACCCGGGTAAGGGCTGCCGGCGAACTTGGCATCGGTACCACCGGCCAGGCCGATGACCATGTCCTGGATGAGTTTTTTCGGGTTCAGCGGCTGGCCGGCAGCAAAGGCCGGGCACATCGCTTCACACTTGCCGCACTGCACGCAGGCGTCGAAGCCCAGCAGCTGGTTCCAGGTGAAGTCTACTGGTTTTTCCACACCCAGCGGCGCGTTCGGGTCTTCCAGGTCCAGTGGCTTGAGGCCAGTGCTGCGGCCGCCCCCGAAACGTTCGGCGCGGCGGTGCCAGGCCAGGTGCAGGGCACCGGCGAAGGCGTGCTTCATCGGCCCGCCCCAGGTCATGCCGAAGAACAGCTCGGACACGCCCCACAGCACGCCCAGGCCCAGAATGCCGACCATCACCCAGCCACCCGTGTTGGCGGGCAGGATGCCGGCGACCGGCAGGGTGGCAATGAAGAAGCTTGCGGCGAATACCAGCAGGCTCTTCGGCAAGCGCATCCACGGGCCTTTCGACAGGCGCGCAGGCGGGTTGAGGCGGCGCTTGAAGACAAAGATGGCGCCAGTGAACATGATCACGGTGGCCACCAGCAGCGCGTAGCCGAGGATTTTGCTCTGCAGGCCAAAACCATGCACCAGGATCGCCAAAGCAGCTGATAGCACGAAGCCGCCAGCCGTGGCCACGTGGGTCTTGGACATGTACTTGTCGCGCTCGACCACATGGTGCAGGTCCACCAGGTAGCGGCGCGGCATGGCCAGCAGGCCGCCGATCAGGTCGACCTTGGAGGCCCGGCCCCGGCGCCACATGCGCACCCGGCGCAGGGCGCCGAGCACCGCCAGACCAAGGGCAGCGAACAGCAGGATGGGTAGAAGGGTGTTCAACATGGCAGGCACCTTTGAGCTGCAAGCTGCAAGGTACAAGCGGCAAGAAGAAGCTGCGTCGCCCCTGCCCCCTACTTGTATCTTGCAGCCCACCGCTGCGTTACAGAATCATTCCCAAGCAACTCTCAAGCCCAAAGCTGCAAGTGAAGCCAACATCGATCGCTTCCCTTGCAGCTTGCAACTTGAAGCTTGCCGCTGCCTCAGAAGTCCTTGCACAGGCGCAAGGCGTCGTAGATCGCCGCATGCACGTTGCGCTGGGCTACACAGTCGCCAATGCGGAACAGCAGGTAGCCCTCGCCTGGCTGGCTGAGGATCGGCTGTGGCTTGATGGCAAACAGCGCCTCCACATCGATCTGGCCTTTGTTGCGCGAGCCGTCCTTCAGGGCGTAGTACAGCTGCTCGTCAGGACGCACGCCGTTCTCCACCACCACTTGGTCCACCACGCGCTCTTCCTTGGCACCGGTGTATTCGTTTTCCAGCACCGCCACCAGCTTGTCGCCCTCGCGGTAGACCTTTTCCAGCATCATGTCGCCGGTCATGATCACTTCTTTGGGGTACATGCTGCGGTAGTAGGTGGGGAAAGTGGTACCGCCCATGGCCACACCCGGCTTGATATCGTCGGTGACGATTTCCACCTGGCAGCCCTTGTCGGCGATGAAGTCCGCGACCGACATGCCGGTGAACTCGCAAATGGTGTCGTACACCAGCACGTTCTTGCCCGGCGCAACCTTGCCATCCAGGACGTCCCAGCTGCTGACCACCAGCCCTTCGGCAGCGCCCCAGTGGTCGTTCTGCTCCAGGAACGAGTGCCCGCCCACGGCCAGTACGATGATGTCCGGGCGCAGGTCCTGGATGGTGTCCACGTCGGCGGCGGTACCCAGGCGCAGGTCCACTTTCAGGCGCGCCAGCTCCAGCTGGTACCAGCGGGTGATGCCGGCAATCTGGTCGCGCTGCGGCGCTTTGGCGGCGATGGTGATCTGGCCACCAATCTGGTCTTTCTTCTCGAACAGGGTCACATCATGGCCACGTTCAGCGGCCACGCGGGCCGCCTCCATGCCGGCAGGGCCAGCACCTACAACCACCACCTTGCGCTTGGCGCCCGTGGTTTTCTCGATGATGTGCGGCACACCCATGTATTCACGGGAGGTGGCGGCGTTCTGGATGCACAGCACGTCCAGGCCCTGGTACTGGCGGTCGATGCAGTAGTTGGCACCCACGCACTGCTTGATCTGGTCGATCTGGCCCATCTTGATCTTGGCGATCAGGTGCGGGTCGGCCATGTGCGCACGGGTCATGCCGACCATGTCCACGTAGCCGCCTTCGAGAATGCGCGTGGCCTGGTTCGGGTCCTTGATGTTCTGTGCGTGCAGCACCGGTACCTTGACCACTTCCTTGATACCTGCGGCCAGGTGCAGGAACGGCTCCGGCGGGTAGCTCATGTTCGGGATGACGTTGGCCAGGGTGTTGTGGGTGTCGCAACCCGAACCTACCACGCCGATGAAGTCGAGCATGCCGGTGGCATCGTAGTACGCAGCGATCTGCTTCATGTCCTCGTGGCTGAGGCCATCGGGGTGGAACTCGTCACCACAGATACGCATACCCACGCAGAAGTCGTCACCGACCTCGGCACGCACGGCCTTGAGCACTTCCATGCCGAACTTCATGCGGCCTTCGAAGCTGCCGCCCCACTCGTCGGTACGCTTGTTAACGCGCGGGCTCCAGAACTGGTCGATCATGTGCTGGTGCACCGCCGACAGCTCCACGCCGTCCAGGCCGCCCTCTTTGGCGCGGCGCGCAGCCTGCGCGTAGTTGCCGATCACACGCCAGATCTCTTCCACCTCGATGGTTTTGCAGGTGGCGCGGTGTACGGGTTCACGGATACCCGAGGGCGACATCAGGGTGGGCCAGTTGAAACCGTCCCAGCGCGAGCGACGGCCCATGTGGGTAATCTGGATCATGATCTTGGCGCCATGCTTGTGCATGGCATCGGCCAGGTTCTGGAAGTGCGGGATGATGCGGTCGGTAGACAGGTTGACCGACGCCCACCATTCCTGCGGGCTGTCGATGGCCACCACCGACGAGCCGCCGCAGATGGCCAGGCCAATGCCGCCCTTGGCCTTTTCTTCGTAGTACTTCACATAGCGGTCGGTCGTCATGCCGCCGTCAGTGGCGTAGACCTCGGCGTGCGCGGTGCTGAGCACGCGGTTGCGAATGGTCAGTTTGCCGATCTGAATCGGCTGGAACATTGCTTCGAATGCCATGACGCTATCTCCGGCTTACAACGGCTTCGTTACGAACAGGCCATCTTCGTGGCCTTCTTCCGACCCGCCGTACACCTGTTCGGCAACGGTGCGGATCGAGCTGCCGCGGGCAGCGAGAATCTGGTCCATGGCGCCGGCGAACCAGCCGGTGAACATGTAGTCGACCTTGCGGCCACATTTGCCATAGACGTACACGAATGCAGAGTGCTTGAGCTTGACGCTGCAGGTGCCCTTGTCCAGGTCGATGTCCTGGATCTCGAACAGGCCCCAGCCACGCTGGCTCAGGCGTTTCATGTAGTGCTCGAATACCGCGACGCCTTCCAGGCCGTGGCACTCGGCCTCTTTCTCGCACCAGTGCCAGGCAGATTTATAGCCGGCCTTGTAGAGGATCTCGGCGTACTTGTCGGCGCCCAGGACTTCCTCGATACCCTTGTGGTTGTTGACGAAGAAATGCCGCGGTACGTACAGCATCGGCAGGGCGTCGCTGGTCCACACACCGGTTTCGCTGTCGACTTCAATTGGCAATTGCGGGGCGATCTTGGCCATGGAAACTCAACTCCAGAAAAATTTTTATTGGGTTGCCCCGGCGTTGCTGGCTGGGGCTTCAGGCTTGGAGAGCGGCTTATTCGCCCCAGACGTCTTTCAATACGTTGACCCAGTTCTCGCCCATGATCTTGCGGACCACGCGCTCGGAATGGCCGCGCTTGAGCAAGGTTTCGGTGAGGTTGGGGAACTCGCCCACGGTACGGATGCCCAGCGGGTTGATGATCTTGCCGAAGTTGGTCAGCCGGCGGGCGTAGCCCTTGTCGTGGGTGAGGTATTCGAAGAATTCCTTGCCATGACCTTGGGTGAAGTCGGTACCGATACCAATGGCATCTTCACCGACGATGTTCATGGTGTACTCGATGGCCTCGGCGTAGTCGTCGATGGTGGAATCGATACCCTTGGCCAGGAACGGTGCAAACATGGTCACGCCCACGAAGCCGCCGTGGTCGGCGATGAACTTCAGCTCTTCATCGGACTTGTTGCGCGGGTGCTCCTTGAGCCCGGACGGCAGACAGTGGGAGTAGCACACCGGCTTTTTCGATTCGAGGATGACTTCTTCGGAGGTTTTCGAGCCAACGTGGGACAGGTCGCACATGATGCCCACGCGGTTCATTTCGGCAACGATCTCGCGGCCAAAACCAGACAACCCGCCGTCACGCTCGTAGCAGCCGGTGCCTACCAGGTTCTGGGTGTTGTAGCACATCTGCACGATGCCCACGCCCAGCTGCTTGAAGATCTCGACGTAGCCAATCTGGTCTTCGAACGCATGGGCGTTCTGGAAGCCGAAGAGGATGCCGGTCTTGCCCAGTTCCTTGGCCTTGCGAATGTCGGCGGTGGTACGCACGGGCATCACCAGGTCGCTGTTCTCGCGGATGAGCTTCTGGCTGGCGGCAATCTGGTCGACGGTCGCCTTGAAGCCTTCCCAGACCGACACGGTGCAGTTGGCGGCGGTCAGGCCACCTTTGCGCATGTCCTCGAACAGCTCGCGGTTCCACTTGGCGATGATCAGGCCATCGATGACGATGCTGTCGGCGTGTAATTCGGCTGGGCTCATCAGGCGTCCCCTTTTATTGAATGGGTGGCGCCAAACCTTGTGCCGGCGCTTTGGGGCCAGCATATGCCTGCGGCCCGAGGCGCCCCGATGCAAAAACGACAGGGGGTTTGCCGAAAGCGTCAATGCGCGACCAGCCGCCCTCTGGCGGGGTTTTCGGCAATGAGAGACAGTCTCGATAACAACCTCGGCAGCCCTGTTGATGAACATTTTGCCGAAGAGCTATCGCCGGGCGAGCGGCTGAGGGAGAATCCGGCCATTCATCAGTTTGGCGAGGAGAATACGGATGAAAGCAATGGCATGGATGGTACTGCTGGCGGCGGTGTCTGGCGCCCACGCAGCGGAAGAAGAAAGCACCCCTTGCGACAACGTCGAAACCGACCAGCAGACCTATGCCTGTGCAGCCTTCAGCAAGCAGGCCGCCGAGCGGGAACTGCAAGCGGCTTACGATGACCTGATCCAACGTGTGCGCGACCAGTACGCCGACCAGGGCAGCCAGGTGAGCGCCCTGGTAGGGCAACTGGACGCGGCGCAGAAGTTGTGGGCCCAATTGCGCGATGCCGACTGCAAGGTGGAAACCTTTGCCGAGAAGAAAGGCAGCAAGGCGTTCCAGGCGGCGTGGGATACCTGTGTGGCACAACGCAGCGATGACCGCTCGGAGTACCTGCAGTCCATTGGTCAGCAGTGAAGCGGGTCTGGCCTCATTGTGGATAAATCCGCGATGCGGCCCTCAGGCGGAAATCACACTGCCCTGCCCGCCCGATCCGTGCGCGGGCAACGCTGGTACCGCGCCCGGTAACAGCGGGTAAAGTACGAAGCCGACTCAAACCCGCAAGCCACCCCCACCTCCAGCACGCTCATGTCGGTCTGGCGCAATAACTGCCGCGCTTTTTCCAAACGCAAACGCAGGTAGAAACCGCTGGGGGTATCGCCCAGATGCAAGCGAAACAACCGCTCCAGTTGCCGACGCGTCACCTGGACGCTTTCAGCCAGCACCTGGGTGTTGAGCGGCTGTTCGGTGTTGCGCTCCATTTCGCCGATCACCTTCACCAGCTTGCGGTTGCTGATGCCATAGCGGCTGGCAATCTGCATACGCTGGTGGTCCTGTCGCTGACGGATACGCCCGAGCACGAACTGTTCAGAAACCTCCACCGCCAGTTCGGCACCATGAGCCTGTGCGATCAGATCGAGCATCATGTCGATCGACGCCGTGCCGCCAGCGCAGGTGATGCGCCGCCGGTCGATCTCGAACAGCTCCTGGGTGGCTTGCAGGTCTGGGTAATTCTCGCGAAACGCATCCAGCGCCTCCCAGTGCACCGTGGCGCGATGCCCGTCGAGCAAGCCCGCCTGGGCCAGCACCACGGCGCCGGTATCAATGCCGCCCAACACTACCCCGCCGTGGTCCAGGCGGCGTAGCGCCTGCTGCAGCGCCGTGCCATAGCGGGCCAGGGGTTCGAACCCGGCCACGATCAACAGCATGGTGCAGGGCTCACCTGCCCCCAGTGCTGCGTCGGCGTTCACCGACATGCCGTTGCTGGCCTGCACTGGCCCGCCATCCAGGCTCAGCACCTGCCACCGGTACAACGGCCCGCGGAAGCGGTTGGCTACCCGCAGCGGCTCCAGCGCACTGATGAACCCCATGGCCGAGAAGCCGGGTAGCAAAAGGAAATGAATGATTTGCGGCATTGCATGCTCCACGGCAAAGGTGGTCGCCTCCGTGCAACTGTTGGTCGCCAGGGTGCGATTTTCCACCCTGCCAGCAGCGTAGCGTGTTCACACCGCCCCAAAGAGGCCGGCCCCCATAAAAATATGCACTGCCGATGGAGAGCCACCATGCACAGCTTGATCCGCCGCAGCTTGTTAACACTCGCCCTGAGCAGCATCGCCGTTGCCCCCACTTACGCCGCTGACGCTGCAGCCTGCAAGAACGTGCGCCTGGGCGTGGTCAACTGGACCGACGTCATCGCCACCAGCGCCGTCGCCCAGGTGCTGCTCGACGGCCTTGGCTACCAGACCAAGCAAACCAGCGCGTCACAGCAGATCATTTTCGCCGGTATCCGCGACAAGCGCCTGGACATGTTCCTGGGTTACTGGAACCCGATCATGACCCAGACCATTACGCCTTTCATCGACGCCAACCAGGTCAAGGTACTGGCCAAGCCAAGCCTGGAGGATGCTCGCGCCACGCTGGCGGTGCCCAAGTACCTTTACGACAAGGGCCTGAAAACCTTTGCCGACATCCATAAATTCGAGAAGGAACTGGGCGGCAAGCTCTACGGCATCGAGCCCGGCTCCGGCGCCAATACCCAGATCAAGGCGATGATCAGCAACAACCAGTTCGGCCTGGGCAAGTTCCAGCTGGTGGAATCCAGCGAGGCCGGCATGCTCGCGGCGGTAGACCGCGCCGTGCGCCGCAAGGAAGCGGTGGTGTTCTTTGGCTGGACGCCCCACCCCATGAACGTGAACATCGACATGGCTTACCTGGGGGACAGCCAGGGCGCACTTGGGCCTGATGAAGGCCGCGCGACGGTATGGACCGTAACCGCACCCGACTACGCCGAGCGCTGCCCCAACGCCAGCCGCCTGCTGGCCAACCTCACGTTCAGCGCCGAGGACGAGAGCCGCATGATGCAACCGCTGCTCGACCACAAGGACGCGCTCGAATCGGCCCGCCAGTGGCTCAAGGACCACCCCGAAGACAAGGCCCGCTGGCTTGAGGGGGTGACCACCTTCGACGGTAAGCCGGCTGCGGACAACCTCAAGCTTACCGCCAACTGATCCGGCCCCTTCGCGGGTAAACCCGCTCCTACAGCTTACGCATAGTCCAGGGGACCAAACGGCCCCCTGTGGGGGCGGGTTCACCCGCGAAAAGGCCAGCACAGACAACACAAGGAACGCGCCATGAACCACGACGTCATCATCACCTGTGCCCTCACCGGCGCGGGCGACACCGCCTCGAAAAGCCACCTGGTACCCGTCACCCCGCAACAGATCGCCGCTGCTGCCGTGGAAGCCGCCAAAGCCGGCGCCACCGTCGTGCACTGCCACGTCCGCGACCCGCAAACGGGCCGCTTCAGCCGTGACGTGGCGCTGTACCGCGAAGTCATGGAGCGCATTCGCGAAGCGGATGTGGACATCATCGTCAACCTCACCGCCGGCATGGGCGGCGACCTGGAAATCGGCCCTGCTGAAAACCCCATGGCCTTCGGCCCGGGCACCGACCTGGTCGGCCCTCTGGAGCGCCTGGCCCACGTGGAGGCCCTGCTGCCAGAAATCTGCACCCTGGACTGCGGCACGCTCAACTTCGGCGACGGCAATTCGATCTACGTGTCCACCCCAGCCCAGCTGCGCGCCGGGGCCAAACGCATCACCGAGCTGGGGGTAAAAGCCGAGCTTGAGATCTTCGACACCGGCCACCTGTGGTTTGCCAAGCAAATGATGAAGGAAGGCCTGCTGCACGACCCGCTGTTCCAGCTGTGTCTGGGTATCCCCTGGGGCGCGCCCGCAGACACCACCACCATGAAGGCGATGGTCGACAACCTGCCGGCCAATGTCACCTGGGCCGGCTTCGGCATCGGCCGCATGCAGATGCCCATGGCGGCGCAGGCGGTGCTGCTGGGGGGCAACGTGCGGGTGGGGCTGGAAGACAACCTTTACCTCGACCGGGGCGTACTGGCCAGCAACGGCCAGTTGGTCGAGCGCGCGGTGGAGATCATCTCCCGCCTTGGCGCCCGCGTGCTGACCCCTGCCGAAGGCCGGGAAAAGATGAACCTCAAACGCCGCTGACTCTATTGGGAGACAACCATGACCTTCATCACCGAGATCAAGATGTTTGCCGCATTGGGCAGCGGCGTAATAGGCAGTGGCTGGGTGGCCCGCGCCCTCGCCCACGGCCTGGATGTGGTCGCCTGGGACCCGGCGCCGGGTGCCGAGCAGGCGTTGCGCAAACGTGTCGCCAATGCCTGGCCTGCATTACAGCAACAAGGCCTGGCGCCGGGCGCGTCACAGGCCCGCCTGCGATTTGTGAGCACTATCGAAGCGTGCGTGCGGGACGCTGACTTTATCCAGGAAAGCGCCCCGGAGCGTCTGGACCTCAAGCTGGACTTGCACGCCCAAATCAGCGCCGCCGCCAAACCCGATGCCATTATCGGCAGCAGCACATCGGGCCTGCTGCCCAGCGAATTCTACGAATCGGCCAGGCACCCCGAGCGCTGCCTGGTCGGCCACCCGTTCAACCCGGTCTACCTGCTGCCGCTGGTAGAAATCGTCGGCGGCAAGCACACCTCCCCTGCGGCCATCGACGCGGCGAAAACCATCTACACCGCCCTCGGCATGCGCCCACTGCACGTGCGCAAGGAAGTGCCAGGTTTTATCGCCGACCGCTTGCTGGAGGCGCTATGGCGCGAAGCCCTGCACCTGGTCAATGACGGCGTGGCCACCACCGGGGAGATCGACGATGCCATACGCTTTGGCGCCGGCCTGCGCTGGTCGTTCATGGGTACCTTCCTCACTTACACCTTGGCGGGTGGCGACGCCGGCATGCGCCATTTCATGTCGCAGTTCGGCCCGGCACTCAAGCTGCCCTGGACCTACCTGCCAGCGCCAGAGCTCACCGACAAGCTGATCGACGATGTGGTGGAAGGCACCTCGGAGCAACTGGGCGAGCGCAGCATTGCAGCCCTCGAGCGTTACCGGGATGACACCCTGCTGGCGGTGCTGGGCGCCGTCCAGGCCAGCAAAGCCCGCCATGGCATGGCTTTTGGTGATTGAGGGGAATCCGATGCCGGCATTGATTACCTACCGTACCCAGGTTCACGAGGACTGGGTCGATTACAACGGGCACCTGCGCGATGCGTTCTACCTGCTGATTTTCAGCTACGCCACCGATGCGCTCATGGAGTGCATTGGCCTGGATGCAGACAGCCGGGGGCAAAGCGGCCATTCATTGTTCACCCTGGAAGCACACATCAACTATCTGCACGAGGTGAAGCTGGGCACAGAGGTATGGGTGCAAACGCAGATCATCGCTTTTGATCGCAAGCGCCTGCACGTGTATCACAGCCTGCACCGATCAGGGTTCGATGAAGTGCTGGCGGCCAGTGAACAGCTGCTGCTGCATGTGGACTTGGCAGGCCCACGATCTGCACCTTTCAGTGAGCAGAGTATCGGGCTACTGCAGGGGCTCGCTCTAGGGCAGCAGGATCTGCCAGCCGCAGTCTACGTACAGCGGGTGATTGGCATTACATGACCAAAAAAATAACCCCGGAAAGCCGTGAGCATCCGGGGCCAAGAGCGAGCAACATCCACTGTGCACGTGTGAGGGTGACCAAACCCTCCGCTTCGGTAGATGGCTTGAGTGTGCGCACTTCATGGCAGGGGGATTTAGCCGGAAACGACCTGTTCTTAGCCAAAGCGGCCACCCCTGCATTCCGAGGTTGCGGGCGTGTCGTACCCGTCACAGAATCGGTCGTAAATCACGCAGCACTCTCTTCGCGATAAAAGGGATAACAGCCATGATGCATGCCGATTTGATTGACCAGGACGACCTTGCAGGCCACCTGCGCGCACGTGGGTTCGACATACCCGCCGGGGCTACCGCGGAGCAGGCTTGCGAAGCTGTGGTGCGCGGGCTCACGGAACCCAATGCACGGGCGTTGAAAGGGATGGTGGAGCAGATGTACACCGGGAGCGCGACCATTTTGCCGGCGGTGCGCCAGGCAATCGACAAGCAGCTGCTGCCGGCCTTGGCACAGTTCAGCAAGCGCGCCTGAGGGACCTTTTCTCCGTACTGGCCCATTCGCGGGTAAACCCGCTCCCACAGGTACCGAAGACCACAGGCACCTGTAGGAGCGGGTTTACCCGCGAACGAGCCAGTGCCGTGTCAAAGCCTTACGCTGGCAAACGTCGACTCGTTGCGCGCCTGGCTCAAGGCAGCCATCGGCCCGCTGTGGGGCGACAGGGTAATCGCCTGCGGGATCGGCATCATCGCCACCTGCTGGGTGGTATTGGAGCCCACACGCTCGTCACGCGGCGGAATGCCGAAGTACTCGCGGTAGCACTTGGAGAAGTGCGGCGTGGACACGAAGCCACACACCGACGCCACCTCGATGATCGACATGGGCGTCTGCTTGAGCAACTGCCGGGCGCGGATCAGACGCAGTTTCAGGTAGTAGCGTGATGGCGAACAATGCAGGTACTTCTGGAACAGACGCTCCAGCTGGCGCCGCGACACCGCCACGTAAACCGCCAGCTCGTCCAGGTCGATCGGCTCTTCCAGGTTGGCCTCCATCAGGGCGACGATTTCCTGCAGCTTCGGCTGGTTGGTACCCAGCATGTGCTTGAGCGGTACGCGCTGATGGTCCTGCTCGTTACGAATGCGCTCGTACACGAACATCTCGGAAATCGCCGCCGACAGCTCACGGCCATGATCGCGGCTGATCAGGTGCAGCATCATGTCCAGCGGCGCGGTACCGCCAGAGCTGGTGAAGCGGTTACGGTCGAGGGTGAACAGGCGGGTGCTCATGTTCACCCGTGGGTAGGCTTCCTGCATGGCGGCCAGGCATTCCCAGTGCACGCTGCAATCGAAACCATCAAGCAGGCCGGCACAGGCCAGCGCCCAGCTGCCGGTGCACACCGCACCCAGGCGGCGCGACTGACGGGCCTGGGCCTGCAGCCAGGTGACATGCTCACGGGTAACGGTGCGCTGGATGCCCACGCCGCCGCAGACGATCACGGTGTCGATGGGGGGCGCGCTGTGCATGGCCGCGTCCGGGGTAATCTGCAAGCCATCGCTGGCCCAGACCTGGCCACCATCCACAGTGAGCGTGTGCCAGCGGTACAGCTCACGGCCAGACAGCTGGTTGGCCATGCGCAGCGGCTCTACCGCCGACGCCAGTGAAATCAGGGTGAAGTTGTCCAATAGAAGAAACCCGATGGACTGGGGTGCTGTGCGGTTCTGGGTTGGGTTCCCGGAGGTGTACGACGTCATCGCGGTTTCTCCTCACACAAATGCAGGGTGTGCCTCAGGCGGGCACTGATTTCTTGTTATTGCCCCGCTTGATGGTGTGCAGGGCCTGTTGACCAATATCTACGCAAACGCCGTGCCTGAAATTGAACGGCTATTCGAAAAAACCTGAAAACGACCTATTGAGTCGGCAAAATCAGGCGTTTCCTACAAGTTGGCAGCTGCGCCAAAAGCGGCGAGCTAGGCGCCATGCGTGTAACCCCTGAGCAGTTTGGTGACACGGAATGTGCAGGCTGCCCAGAAACGACACTTTTAAGTGTCACCGACAATGCCAACATCGATTGCGACATCTGACGATCGGTAGGGAAGCGCCGCGCCGAAATGGGGCAGGAGAAATGCTTTTGCACCTTCATAAAACGCTGTGGGGCCATCGCGGACTTACCCGCAAATGGCCCGTAACGCCAGGCTGAATACTCAGCACTCGATTGCGCTGACCGCCAGGCCACCGCGCGAGGTTTCCTTGTACTTGTCGTGCATGTCGGCGCCTGTATCGCGCATGGTGCGTATAACCTGGTCCAGCGAAATGAAGTGCTCACCGTCGCCGCGCAGGGCCATTTGCACCGCATTGATGGCCTTGACCGCAGCAATGGCATTGCGCTCGATGCACGGCACCTGCACCAGCCCGCCCACCGGGTCACATGTGAGGCCCAGGTTATGCTCCAGGGCGATTTCTGCAGCGTTCTCCACTTGCGGTGGGGTGGCGCCCAGCACTTCGGCAAGGCCCGCCGCCGCCATGGCGCAGGCCGAGCCCACTTCGCCCTGGCAGCCCACTTCGGCGCCCGAGATGGACGCGTTTTTCTTGCACAGGATGCCCACCGCTGCTGCCGCCAGGAAGAAGTCGACAACGTTGGACTCGTTCACTTCATCGCTGAAGCGCATGTAGTAGTGCAACACCGCCGGGATGATACCGGCGGCACCGTTGGTGGGTGCCGTAACCATTCGCCCGCCAGCGGCGTTCTCTTCGTTGACCGCCAGGGCGAACAGGTTCACCCACTCCATGGCGCTCATGGTGGAGCCAATCACATTGGGCTTGCCGATTTCCTGCAGGCTGCGGTGCAGCTTGGCGGCACGGCGGCGGACGTTCAGGCCACCGGGCAACGTGCCTTCGTACTTCAGGCCATTGTTCACGCATTCCTGCATGGCAGCCCACAGCTTGTGCAGGCCCGCGTGGATCTCTGCCTCGCTGCGCCACACCTTCTCGTTGGCCATCATCAATTGCGACACGCTGAGGTCGTTTTGCTTGCACAGGCTGAGCAGTTCGGCAGCGCTGTTGAAATCGTACGGCAGCACCGTCTGGTCGGCGTCCAGCACACCGCTGGCAGCCTGGGCCGCATCCACCACAAAGCCGCCGCCCACCGAGTAGTAGGTGTCGCGGTGCAGCTCGCCCTGCTCACCTTCGGCGATCAGGGTCATGGCGTTCGGATGATAGGGCAGGTTCTCGTCCAGCAGCAGCATGTCCCGGGCCCAGACGAATTCGATGGGGCGGCCATTGTCGAGCTGCAGGGTATTGGTTTCACGCAGGTCGGCGATGCGCGGGGCAATCTGGGTAGGGTCGATTGCATCGGGCCATTCGCCCATCAGCCCCATGATGGTGGCGCTGTCGGTGCCGTGCCCCACACCGGTGGCCGACAGTGAGCCATACAGGCGCACCTCGATCCGTTTCACGTGGTCCAGCTCGCCACGCTCGCGCAGCCCCTGGACGAACAGGGCGCCGGCACGCATGGGGCCGACGGTGTGCGAGCTGGAAGGCCCGACACCGATCTTGAACAGGTCGAACACGCTGATGGCCATTGTTGAATCACCTCTTGCTGGGCTTGTCTCTGCGCGCCATGCGCAGGGTGGGGCAACTGCTAGGCTCAAACAGCGGCCCACCTTGAATGCACGCATCATCGGGCTTTTACCGCCCCCCTCGCCGTCTGCAACCGACGTAGTTTTGTCCGCCAGCGCCGCGCTGTTCTGGCCTGGTAACAGCGCCCGCTACGCCGTTTTCCAGCGGCCTGGTGACGCAAAAATACGGCTGGAGGGGGAGAAGAACCTATAAGCGACATCGCCAATACTGGATACGACCCGTTGCGTACTGGATACGACCCCACCAGTAGGCGATTGCCCGGCGCTGGAGGATTATCGAAAGCGACTCGTAAAGCACGGCCACGCAACCTGCCCTCTGCAGGCCTGATCGACCGGTCCCTCAGAAGCCCGGCGAAACACGCGAACCCGAAGACAAAATCACAGGAGTCCATCCATGAAAGGTTCACCCTCGCTGTTGCTGGTGGCGTTGCTGTCCGCACCACTGCTGGCCCAGGCTGCAGAGCCCGAACAGTGTCAGACGGTAAGGTTTTCGGATGTCGGCTGGACCGACATCACGGTAACCACGGCTACCACCAGCGCTGTGCTCGAAGCCCTGGGTTACAAGACCCACACCACGATGATTTCGGTGCCGGTGACATACAAGTCGCTGGCAGCCGGCAAAGACCTGGACGTGTTTCTCGGCAACTGGATGCCGACCATGGAAAACGACATCAAGCAGTACCGCGATGCCGGTACCGTCGAGACCGTGCGCGCCAACCTGGAAAACGCCAAATACACCCTGGCCGTGCCGCAAGCCCTGTATGACAAGGGCCTGAAGGACTTCAGCGACATTCCCAAATTCAAGGATGAGCTCAAGGGCAAGATCTACGGCATCGAACCGGGCAACGATGGCAACCGCACCATCCAGAGCATGATCGACAAGAATGCCTTCGGCCTGAAGGACGCCGGCTTCACCATCGTCCAGTCCAGCGAAGCCGGCATGCTGTCCCAGGTCGACCGTTCGCAGAAGCGCGGCGAGGCCATCGTGTTCCTGGGCTGGGAACCCCACCCCATGAACACCCGCTTCAAGATGCAGTACCTCACCGGTGGGGACGACTTCTTCGGCCCTGAATTCGGCAAGGCAACGGTGTACACCAACACCCGCAAGGGCTACGTGCAGGAATGCAGCAACGTGGGCCAGTTGCTGAAGAACCTGGCTTTCGACCTGAAGGACGAGAGCACCATGATGGGCTATGTGCTGGACGACAAGATGAAGCCCGACGCAGCCGCCAAGAAGTGGATCAAGGACAACCCCGGCAAGCTGGATACCTGGCTGGCGGGCGTGACCACCGTGGATGGCAAGCCTGGCCTGGAGGCGGCCAAGGCAAAACTCACGCAATAGAAGAACTACGCAGTAGCGCTACCTCGGGGCAGGACCGTGCCCGCCCCGGGTTGATTTCAATCTACGCAGGTGGAAGCTCGCTATCATGCTTATCGATCAAAAAATACCGCTGGGCCAGTACATGTCCTCGTTCGTCGAGTGGCTGACCCAGCATGGCGCGAATTATTTCGACGCCATTGCGCAGGGCCTGGAATTCATGATCCATGGCGTCACCAGTGCCCTGACCTGGTTCAACCCGCTCGTTCTCATCGCCCTGTTCGCCGCCCTGGCCCACCTGATCCAGCGCAAGTGGTCGCTGACTGCATTCGTTGCCCTGTCGTTCCTGCTGATCCTCAACCTGGGCTACTGGCAAGAGACCATGGAAACACTGGCACAGGTGTCGTTCGCCACGGTGGTGTGCGTGGCCATTGGCGTGCCGCTGGGCATCGTCGCGGCGCACAAGCCGATGTTCTACACCGCCATGCGCCCGGTCCTGGACCTGATGCAGACGGTACCCACCTTCGTCTACCTGATCCCTACCCTGACCCTGTTCGGCCTGGGCGTTGTGCCGGGGCTTATCTCCACCGTGGTGTTCGCCATCGCGGCGCCCATCCGCCTTACCTACCTCGGCATCTGCGACGTCCCGCAGGAGCTGATGGACGCCGGCAAGGCATTTGGCTGCTCGCGCCGCCAACTGCTCACCCGTATCGAACTGCCGCACGCGATGCCGAGCATCGCCGCTGGCGTCACCCAGTGCATCATGCTGTCGCTGTCGATGGTGGTGATCGCCGCCCTGGTGGGCGCGGACGGGCTGGGCAAACCTGTGGTCAACGCACTGAACACCGCTGATATCTCCCTGGGCTTCGAAGCGGGCCTGGCGATCGTGCTGCTGGCAATCATGCTCGACCGTATCTGCAAGCAACCGGAACTGCCGGCAAGGGGTGAAGCATGAGTATCATTCGGTTCGAAGACGTCGACGTCATCTTCTCCAACAAGCCGCGCGAAGCGCTGTCGCTGCTGGACCAGGGCAAAACCCGCGAAGAGATCCTCAAGCAGACCGGCCTGGTGGTGGGCGTGGAAAAGGCCAACCTGGATATCCAGAAAGGCGAGATCTGCGTACTGATGGGCTTGTCCGGCTCGGGTAAATCCAGCCTGCTGCGCTGCATCAACGGCCTGAACACGGTAAGCCGCGGCAAGCTGTTCGTGGAGCACGAAGGCAAGCACATCGACATTGCCCACTGCACACCGGCCGAGCTGAAGATGATGCGCACCAAGCGCATTGCCATGGTGTTCCAGAAGTTCGCCCTGATGCCCTGGCTGACGGTGCGCGAAAACATCAGCTTCGGCCTGGAAATGCAGGGCCGCCCGGAGAAAGAACGGCGCAAGCTGGTAGACGAGAAACTGGAGCTGGTGGGCCTGGCTCAGTGGCGCAACAAGAAGCCGGACGAGCTTTCCGGTGGCATGCAGCAGCGCGTGGGCCTGGCCCGGGCGCTGGCGATGGACGCCGACATCCTGCTGATGGACGAACCGTTCTCGGCACTCGACCCGCTGATCCGCCAGGGTTTGCAGGATGAGTTGCTGACCCTGCAGAGCAAACTGAACAAAACCATCGTGTTCGTCAGCCACGACCTGGACGAAGCCCTGAAGCTGGGTAGCCGTATTGCGATCATGAAAGATGGCCGCATCATCCAGTACAGCAAGCCGGAAGAGATCGTGCTGAACCCGGCCGACGAATACGTGCGTACCTTCGTCGCCCACACCAACCCGCTGAACGTACTGTGCGGCCGCAGCCTGATGCGTAGCCTGGACAACTGCAAACGGGTCAACGGCTCGGTTTGTCTGGACCCGGGTGGCGATTCGTGGCTGGACCTGGGCGAAGGCAATTCCATCACCCGTGCACGCCAGGGGCAGAACGGGCTGGAAATGCAGAACTGGGCGCCAGGGCAGGCAGTGGAAGGGCTGGGCCGCAGGCCGACTTTGGTGCATGCAGATATTGGCATGCGTGAAGCGCTGCAGATTCGTTACCACACTGGGAACAAGCTGGTGTTGCAGGAGAACGACAAGGTGGTCGGGATTCTGGGGGATACCGAGCTGTATCACGCCTTGCTTGGCAAGAACCACGGTTGACATGATTGGGGCCGCCTTGCGGCCCCTCGCGAGCTTTGCTCGCTCCTACGGGTAATACGCGTTCCGTGCTCGCGATGGGCTGCAAAGCAGCCCCAATCAATGCCTCAACGAACGACGATCCCGCGCGAAGCCATGTAGGCCTTGGCCTCAGGCACCGTGTACTCGCCGAAGTGGAAGATGCTGGCCGCCAGCACCGCACTGGCGTGCCCTTCCAGAATGCCATCGGCCAGGTGTTGGAGGTTACCCACACCCCCCGAGGCAATCACCGGGATGCTCAGCGCATCGCTGATGGCCCGGGTAACGCCCAGGTCGAAACCGTTTTTCATGCCGTCCTGGTCCATGCTGGTCAGCAGGATTTCACCGGCCCCCAGCGCCTCCATCTTCATCGCCCACTGCACGGCATCCAGCCCGGTCGGCTTGCGCCCGCCATGGGTGAAGATCTCCCAACGGGGTTGTTCACCAGGGCCAGACACCTGCTTGGCATCGATTGCCACCACGATGCACTGGGAACCAAAACGGTCCGCCGCCTCGCCAACGAACTCCGGGTTGAACACAGCAGCCGTGTTGATCGAAACCTTGTCGGCACCGGCATTGAGCAGGTTGCGGATGTCCTGCACGGTACGCACGCCGCCGCCCACGGTCAGCGGGATGAACACCTGGCTGGCCATGCGCTCCACGGTATGCAAGGTGGTGTCACGCCCATCGACGCTGGCGGTGATGTCGAGGAAGGTGATTTCGTCGGCGCC
Organism: Pseudomonas sp. S36; assembly: GCF_016647875.1. Lineage (NCBI taxonomy): Bacteria > Pseudomonadati > Pseudomonadota > Gammaproteobacteria > Pseudomonadales > Pseudomonadaceae > Pseudomonas > Pseudomonas sp. S36. The sequence goes on from NZ_JACVVG010000024.1 coordinate 69,111, forward strand.
CTGCTCGTTGTAGCGACGGGCGATTTCCACCGGGTCGCCGGCATCACGGATGTTCTCGAACTTGACGCCCTTGACCACGCGGCCGTTGTCCACGTCCAGGCAAGGGATTATGCGTTTGGCTAAAGCCATGGGTCAGGCTCCTGACGGCAGCTGCAAGCGGCAAGCTTCAAGCTTCAAGTGAAGAGCGGCTGGTATAGCGCTCACCCTCTTGCAGCTTGCCGCTTGCCGCTTGCCGCTCTTAGTGGTTGTCGCAGAAGGCCTGGGCCTCGGCGACGTCGAGGGTGCCTTCGTAGATGGCACGGCCGGTGATGGCGCCGATGATACCCGGGGCCTTGGCGTCCAGCAGGGCCTTGATGTCGCCCAGGTTGTGGATGCCGCCCGAGGCGATTACCGGGATCGAAGTCGCTTCGGCCAAGGCCTTGGTGAAGGGCACGTTGCAGCCCTGCATCATGCCGTCCTTGGCGATGTCGGTATAGACGATCGCCGAGACGCCGTCGGCCTCGAAGCGCTTGGCCAGGTCGATCACCTGCACCGAGCTGACTTCGGCCCAGCCATCGGTGGCGACGAAGCCGTCCTTGGCATCCAGGCCGACGATGACCTTGCCAGGGAACGCCTTGCACGCCTGGGCAACGAATTCAGGTTCCTTCACCGCCTTGGTGCCGATGATGACGTAGCTGACGCCCGCCCTGACATAGTGCTCGATGGTTTCCAGCGAGCGGATGCCGCCGCCGATCTGGATCGGCAGGGTGGGGTAACGCTTGGCGATGGCAGTGACCACCTCACCGTTGACCGGCTGGCCTTCGAAGGCGCCGTTGAGATCGACCAGGTGCAGGCGGCGGCAGCCACCTTCGACCCACTTGGCGGCCATGCTCACCGGGTCGTCGGAGAATACCGTGGAGTCTTCCATGCGGCCCTGGCGCAGGCGCACGCAGGCGCCGTCCTTCAGATCGATAGCGGGGATAATCAGCATGTGTGTTCCTCAAAATTCACAAGCTGCAAGCCTCAAGCTTGCACGCGGATCTTCGAGCTGCGCGCTCCTGCTTGGCGCTTGCAGCTCGAAGCTTGAAGCTCGGGGCTGGGGGTTTACCAGCGCCCGTCCCAGGCAACGAAGTTCTGCAGCAGCTGCAGGCCATGGGTGTGGCTTTTTTCCGGGTGGAACTGCACGGCGAAGCGCGAGCCATCGGCCAGGGCGGCGGCGAAGTCGACGCCATAGTGGCCACGGCCGACTACCTGCCCCGGCTTGCCGGCATTGATGTAGTAGCTGTGCACGAAGTAGAAGCGCGCCCGGTCAGGGATGTCGTGCCACAGCGGGTGGTCGATGCTCTGGCTGACTTCGTTCCAGCCCATGTGCGGCACCTTCAGGTGCTCGCCGTCTTCTTGCAGGCCTTTGCCAAAGAAGCGCACCTGCCCAGGGAACATGCCGATGCAGTCGACACCGTCGTTTTCTTCGCTGTGCTCCAGCAGGGCCTGCATGCCTACGCAGATACCCAGAAACGGGCGGTCCTGGCTGACTTCGCGCACCAGGCTGTCAAAGCCCAGGCGGCGGATTTCGGCCATGCAGTCGCGGATGGCGCCCACACCGGGGAACACCACGCGGTCAGCCTCACGGATGACCGCGGCGTCGCTGGTTACCACTACCTTGCCGGCACCGACGTGCTCCAGCGCCTTGGCCACCGAGTGCAGGTTGCCCATGCCATAGTCGATTACGGCTACCGTCTGCATTTACAGGCACCCTTTGGTGGAGGGCATCTGCCCGGCCATGCGCTCGTCGAGGGTGATGGCCATGCGCAGCGCGCGGCCGAAAGCCTTGAACACGGTTTCGATCTGGTGGTGGGTGTTGTGGCCACGCAGGTTGTCGATGTGCAGCGTCACCAGGGCGTGGTTGACGAAGCCCTGGAAGAATTCCTGGAACAGGTCGACATCGAAGCCACCGACGCTGGCACGGGTATACGGCACATGCATCTGCAGGCCCGGGCGCCCGGAGAAGTCGATGACCACCCGCGACAGGGCTTCATCCAGCGGCACGTAAGCGTGGCCATAGCGGAAGATGCCTTTCTTGTCGCCGATGGCCTGGGCGAACGCCATGCCCAGGGTGATACCGACGTCTTCGACGGTATGGTGATCGTCGATATGCAGGTCGCCCTTGCACTCGATATCCAGATCGATCAGCCCGTGGCGGGCGATCTGGTCCAGCATGTGTTCAAGGAAAGGCACACCGATATCGAATCGGGCCTTGCCACTGCCATCGAGGTTGATCGAGCACTTGACCTGGGTTTCCAGGGTGTTGCGCTCGACGGAAGCCTTACGTTCGACCATCACCAGCTCCGCAAAAATCATGGGGCGAAAAGGGCTCCATTATAGGCCCAGATGGCGCCGGCTTGGAACGCGCATGACATATGGCAGGGCCAGTAATTGCGGGGGATGGATGGCGTTACAGGTCTATACAAGTGGGTAGGGCCGCCAGGTGCTCGCCGCCAGAGGTCTGTACCTGTGAGATCGAGCGCCGCCCGCGCGGCGCATCGCGAGCTGTGCTCGCTCCTACGTTTGTTTCGGGCCAATTAGGCCTGCGCCATTGGCGCGCGGACGCCTTGGCGCATGTCGCGGGACCGTGTCGTACCAACCAGGCGGTCGCGCGCGCCTGCCACAGGCGTGACTGGCCCGAAACAAGCGTAGGAGCGAGCAAAGCTCGCGATGCGCCGCGCGGGCGGCGCTCGATCTCACAGGCGCCGCACTCGCCACGACGAACACCTTGCAGCCCCCTGCGTCCCTGCCAGAAGGCCGCCCACCCGCGATCAGGTCAATGGAACAACACAGCAGTCTTCTGCAAGGTGATCCACACGCCCCACGCCAGTGGCACAACCACCACCGCCCACGCCAGCAACACCAACGGCAGGCTGCCCGGTGCTGGCTTCCACTCCAGCGAGCGTGCCTCATCGGCGCCCTTGTCGTGGCTGAGCGCACGCTCGGCGGCGAGCTCGGCATCGGTCATAAAGTGCTTGTCTGCCACCGGGCGTACCAGCATGTTGCAGATGAAGCCCAGCACCAGCAGGCCGGCCAGGATGTACAGCGTCATGTCGTAAGCCGCCGCCCGCGCCACGCCCGCCGCCAGCTGCGACTCGCGCAGGTAGGTGATGAGCACCGGCCCCAGTACACCCGCCGCCGCCCAGGCAGTCAGCAGGCGACCATGGATGGCGCCGACCATCTGCGTACCGAACAGGTCAGCCAGGTAAGCGGGCACGGTGGCAAAGCCACCACCGTACATCGACAGGATGATGCAGAAGGCCGCGACGAACAGTGCCACGTTGCCCAGGTGCCCCATGTTCGGTACCAGGCTGTACAAGCCCACGCCCAGGGCAAAGAAGGCGAAGTAGGTGTTCTTGCGGCCGATGTAGTCCGAGAACGACGCCCAGAAGAACCGCCCACCAATGTTGAACAGGCTCAGCAAACCGGTGAAGCCCGCAGCGATGGCTGCAATCTGCGCCAGTTGCGCGGCATTCAGCTCGCTGAAGGTCAGCTCGTTGCCCAGCAGCTTGCCCGCGAACACTTCCTGCAGCAGGGGCGAAGCCATGCCGATAATGCCGATACCGGCCGACACGTTCAGGCACAGCACCAGCCAGATCAAGGCGAACTGCGGCGTTTTCCAGGCCACGCTGACGTGCACGTGGCGGTCGGTGACCATGCTGTTGCCTGCTTTCTTCGCAGGGGCAACCCAGCCTTCGGGCTTCCAGCCGGTTGGCGGCACCCGGTACGCCAGGGCGCCGGCGGTCATGAACACAAAGTAGATCGCCGCCATGGCCACGAAGCTCTGCCACACGCCCACTTCATGCGCGTTGCCGAAGTGGCCCATCAGCGCAGTGGCCAAGGGTGCACCCACCATCGCGCCGCCGCCAAAGCCCATGATCGCCATGCCGGTGGCCATCCCGCGTTTGTCCGGGAACCACTTGATCAGCGTCGAAACCGGCGAAATATAGCCCAGGCCCAGGCCGATACCGCCAATAACCCCCGAGCCCAGCCACATCAGCCACAGTTGATGGGTTTTCACGCCAATGGCAGAGATGAGCATGCCGCCGCACCAGCACAGGGCCGATACCAGGCCGGCTTTACGCGGGCCCGCGTGCTCCAGCCAACCACCCAGCACGGCCGCCGAGCAGCCCAGGAAGACGAAGAACAGGGTGTAGATCCAGCTGAGCATCGAAATCGGCCAGTCGCAGTCGGCACTGAACAGCTTGGCGATGAAGCTCATGTCCGGGGCACACGCCACCGGTGCGCTGATCCCGAGGGCCTGGGACAGCGGCAGCCAGAACACCGAAAAGCCATAGGCCATGCCGATGCACAGGTGAATGGCCAGCGCCGCCGGCGGTACCAGCCAGCGGTTGAAGCCCGGCCGGGCGATAATGCGCTCCTTGGACAGGAAGCCTGGCGCGCTGGCCGGTGCCCCCGTCGAGACAGTACTACTCATGGACGTGATCCTTTTTTTATAGGTAAGTGCAGGCAAAGCGGCGCAAGGGTAGCAGCATCAGCGCTGGATGAAAGCAATCTGATATCGCTTATTGTGGCGCAGCTGAACCGGTCCTGCCTGACAAGATCCAAACACTCCTCTGCTTGCCATAGCGGCAGTGCCGATTGAAGCCGTCCTATCCGATGCATGCGTAGGATAGGCGCTGCGGCGCTATACTCTGCCGCTTGAATTCAAAATCGGACTACAAGGACTCGCCCATGAAAGCGTTCGGCAAAATCCTGGGCCTCGGGCTTCTCGGGTTGTTGCTGATCATCGTGGCGCTGGGCTTCGCCCTGACCCACCTCTTCGATCCCAACGACTACAAAGACGAGATTCGCCAGCTGGCACGCGACAAGGCTCATGTGGAGCTGACCCTCAACGGGGACATCGGCTGGAGCCTGTTCCCATGGCTTGGGCTGGAACTGCATGAAGCCAGCATCGCCACCCTGAATACGCCCAAGGAGCCCTTCGCCGACTTGCAGATGCTCGGCCTGTCTGTGCGCGTGTTGCCTTTGCTGCGTCGCGAAGTGCAGATGAGCGACGTGCGCGTCGAAGGCTTGAACCTGACCCTGGCCCGCGACGAACAGGGCCATGGCAACTGGGAAGATATCGGCAAGCCGCTGCCGGCCCAGGGCGAACCGGGCAAGGCTGCGCAAGCCGACGCCACGCCTGCGGCCGGCGCCCAGCCTCGGCCTGCCGATGGCAACGAGCGCCCGGTGAAGCTGGATATCGACAGCCTCACCGTGAACAACGCCCGCGTGCAGTACACCGACGCACGCACCGGCAACAGCTACAACGCCGAAAGCATCCAGCTGAGCACCGGCCCCGTGCATGAAGGCGTGAACATCCCGCTCAAGGCCAGCGCCTTCATCAGCGCCAGCCAGCCGAACATCAAGGCCCGTACCGAGCTTGCCGGCGAGCTGCGGTTTGACCGCAAGCTCAAGCGCTACAACCTGGAGGACATGCGCCTGTCGGGCGAAACCTCGGGTGAGCCTACCGGCGGCAAGACCGTAACCTTTGCCGCCCAGGGCCAACTGCTGCTGGACCAGGGCGCCAACGTCGCCTCGTGGAACGGCCTGAAGGTGTCGGCCAACCAGCTGCGCGCCCTTGGCGAGCTGAACCTGCGTGACCTGGACAAGGCGCCGCAAGTGAGCGGCGGCCTGTCCATCGCCCAGTTCGACCTGCGCGCGTTCATGGACAGCATCGGCCACCCGCTGCCAGCCACCAATGACGCCACGGCACTCACCAAGCTGGAACTGGTCACCCGCCTGCAAGGCACGCCAGCCAGCCTGGCCCTTGAAGACCTGGCAGTGAAGCTGGACGCCAGCGCCTTCACCGGCCGCGTAGCCATCGAGGACTTCGCCAAGCAAGCCCTGCGCGTGCAATTGAAGGGCGACACCTTCGACGCCGACCGCTATCTGCCGGCCAAAAGCCAGGAGGCCAAAGGCGCCACCGCCGCGCGCCAGGCCGAAGTGCAGCAGCAGGAGGCCAGTGCCGTGGCCGGTGCCGGCAGCACACCGCTGCCCAACGCCCCCACCCAAGTTGCCTGGAGCAATGACAAGCTGCTGCCGGTGGACCGCCTGCGGGCCCTGGACCTGCAGGCCGACCTGAGCTTCGGCGCCTTGACCCTGGACAAGCTGCCAATCAGCAATGCCCGCCTCACCGCCAACGGCCAGGGCGGCCTGCTGACCCTGCAAACCCTGCGCGGTGACCTGTACAACGGCAGCTTCGAGGCCAAGGGCACGGTAGACGTGCGCCCTGCTGTGCCGCAACTGGGGGTGAACACCCGTATCCAGCGGGTGCCGGTGGAGCACTTCATCAAAACCGACGGCAAGCAGCAGACCCCGCCGGTGAAAGGCCTGCTGACCCTGTCCAGCGACCTGACAGCCACCGGCAACAGCCAAAAGGCGCTGGTGGACACCCTCAACGGCAACGCCAACTTCACCATCAATGACGGCGTGCTGGTCAATGCCAACCTGGAACAGCAGCTGTGCCAGGCCATTGCCACGCTCAACCGCAAGTCGCTCAGCGGCGAACCACGCGGCAAGGACACTCCGTTCCAGGAACTGCGCGGCAGCGTGGTGGTGCGCAACGGTGTGGCCAGCAACCCGGACCTAAAGGTGCGTATCCCTGGCCTTACCGTGAACGGCCACGGTGACGTGGACCTGCGCGTGCTGGGCATGGACTACAACGTGGGTGTGATCGTGGAAGGCGACCAGCGCGCCATGCCCGACCCTGCCTGCCAGGTGAACGAACGCTACGTGGGTGTGGAACTGCCGCTGCGCTGCCGTGGCCCGCTGGAGCTGGGCGCCAAGGCCTGCCGCCTGGACCAGGAAGGCATGGGCAAGGTCGCGGCCAAACTGGCCGGCAACCGCCTGAAGGACAAGATTGATGAAAAGCTTGATGAAAAACTCGGAGACAAAGTGAGCCCGGAACTCAAAGACGCGCTCAAGGGGCTGTTCAAGCGATGACCCCCGAGCAGTTCTCCAGCGCTGTGCTGGGCTGGTATGACCAGCACGGCCGCCACGACTTGCCCTGGCAGCAGGGCATCAACCCGTACCGGGTGTGGGTGTCCGAAATCATGCTGCAACAAACCCAGGTGAGCACCGTGCTCAACTACTTCGACCGCTTCATGCAGGCGCTGCCGACCGTGCAGGCGCTGGCCGAAGCCCCGGAAGACGAAGTGCTGCACCTGTGGACGGGCCTGGGCTACTACACCCGCGCCCGCAACCTGCAGAAGGCAGCCAGAATGGTGGTAGAGCAGCACGGCGGCGAGTTCCCGCGCAGCGTCGAACAGCTCACCGAGCTGCCCGGCATCGGCCGCTCCACCGCCGGGGCCATCGCCAGCATCAGCATGGGCATCCGTGCGCCGATCCTGGACGGTAACGTGAAGCGCGTACTGGCGCGCTTTACCGCCCAGGCCGGCTACCCAGGCGAGCCCAAGGTCGCCAACCAGCTGTGGGCAACGGCCGAGCGCTTCACCCCGCAGCAGCGCGCCAACCACTACACCCAGGCGATGATGGACCTGGGCGCCACCCTGTGTACACGCAGCAAGCCCAGTTGCCTGATCTGCCCGGTGCGCCGTGGCTGCGAGGCACACCTGCATGGTGAAGAAACCCGCTACCCCGAGCCCAAGCCACGCAAGGCGTTGCCGCAGCGGCGCACGCTGATGCCGCTGCTGGCCAATGCCAAGGGCGACATCCTGCTGTACCGCCGCCCCTCCAGCGGCCTGTGGGGCGGGTTGTGGAGCCTGCCGGAGCTGGACGACATCGCCCAGCTCGACGACCTGGCCTACCAGCACGGCCTGCGCCTGGCGGGTAGCCGCGCTCTGGGCGGCCTTACCCACACGTTCAGCCACTTCCAGCTGGCCATCGAGCCCTGGCTGGTGCGCGTCGACCCGGTCGGCGAGCACGTGGCCGAGGCCGACTGGCTCTGGTATAACCTCGCCACCCCACCCCGCCTGGGCCTCGCTGCCCCGGTGAAGAAGCTGCTGAAACGCGCAGCCGACGAACTGATTGCAGGAGATGCCTGATGACCCGCACCGTGATGTGCCGCAAGTACAACGAAGAACTGCCCGGCCTGGACCGCCCGCCCTACCCCGGCGCCAAGGGCCAGGACATCTTCGATCACATCTCGCAGAAGGCCTGGGCCGACTGGCAGAAACACCAGACCATGCTGATCAACGAAAAGCGCCTGAACATGATGAACGCCGAGGACCGCAAATTCCTCCAGGCCGAGATGGACAAGTTTTTCGCCGGCGAAGAGTACGCCCAGGCCGAAGGCTACGTGCCACCCTCGGAATGACCCCAAGGAACGTAAGCGACGGAATTGATTTAAAATTTTTTCAAAAAGTCGTTGACGAGCGGTCTGAAAGTCTATTTAATTCACCTCGTCGCCCAGATAGCTCAGTCGGTAGAGCAGAGGATTGAAAATCCTCGTGTCGGCGGTTCGACTCCGTCTCTGGGCACCACCTTCAGCTTCTGGTGGTTGCAAAGTTACCCGAAGCGACAACAAGAAACCCGCCTAGTGCGGGTTTTTTGTTGTCCGTGAAAAAAGATTGCCGTCTTCGCGGACGTTTAATGGTCACCCATCGCAGATACCAGTGGCCTGTCTTGACCAACATCAAAAAGCCATCCCTTCCTCACCTTTAGCATGTCTTGTGGAACCCGTACCGACTGCGCAAGGACCTCCATGAGCGAAGACGCCCCCCTGCAACTCCCCGCCCC